>DASPLZ010000296.1:0-3112 GCA_035627295.1 Phenylobacterium sp.
CGAGGCGGCGGCGGGCTCCGACGACGCCAGCGTCCGCCTGCTGCGCATCGCGCCGCGGTCGCGCCAGGCCTTCCTGCTGACCGCGCTCGAGGGCTTCACCCCGAGCGAGGCGGCGCAGATCCTGGGCGCCGACTTCGGCGAGGTCGAGCAGCTGATCGCCGAGGCGCAGAGCGAGATCGACGCCGAACTGGCCACCGACGTGCTGATCATCGAGGATGAGCCGGTGATCGCCGCCGACATCGAGGCCCTGGTCAAGGAGCTCGGCCACCACGTCTCCGACATCGCCGCCACCCGCACCGAGGCGGTGGACGCGGTCGCCCGCAAGACGCCGGGCCTGGTGCTGGCCGACATCCAGCTGGCCGACGGCTCCTCCGGCATCGACGCGGTGAAGGACATCCTGGCGCGCTTCGACGTGCCGGTGATCTTCATCACCGCCTTCCCCGAGCGCCTTTTGACCGGCGAGCGGCCCGAGCCCACCTTCCTGATCACCAAGCCCTTCCAGCCGGAGACGGTGAAGGCGGCGATCGGCCAGGCGCTGTTTTTCCACCCGCGCAGGACCAAGCAGGCCGCTTAGGGCGGCGCCCGCCTCGGGCCTCAGGCTGGAGCTTCACCGGAACGGCCGCCTGCGCGCCGCGTTCTCCTGACAAGGCCGCTTGCGGCGGTGTCTTGGGAGAACTGTTCGATGCTTGGTTGGGCTTTGATCTTCGCGGTGCTGGCGGTGGTCGCCGGCTATCTGGGCTTCATCGGGCTCGCCGGCGTGGCGGCCACGATCGCCAAGGTGCTGTTCGTGGTGTTCCTGGTGCTGCTGGTGGCGGGCTTCATCGTCCGCGCGGTTCGCGGGCAGTCGGTGATCTGACCGCCCGGGCCCCGCTCAGCAAAAAGGCCGCCCGCGGGCGGCCTTTTTCTTGGATGCAGGCCGGGACGCTAGTTCGGCATGGTCGTCGGCGCGTCGCCGGCCTTGGGCGCCGGCGGAGGCGCCTGGTAGGCGGCGGCGTCCTGCGGCTGGCGGGCGTTGTTCGGCTCGACCGCGGCGAGATCGTCGGACCGGAAGCCCCAGCTTGCGAAGAGCGCGATCGCCGCCAGCAAGGTGGAGACCACCAGCACCCAGAAAACGTGCCGCCCGTAGCGCCCTTGCCGGGCGCGGGTGGCGCCGACGTCGACATGCGGTTCGGGAGTGTCCGTGGGGGTGGCCATGAGATCCTCTTACTGCGGGTAGTAGGCCACGACCTCCGCGGCCTTCTGCTGTTCGGTGAGATGCCAGGCGCCGGCGCCCAGCAGGGCGGCGGTGGCGAGGGTCAGCACCAGCCAGCGGGCGAAGCCGGGGCGGCGCGAGCGCGGGCGGCGCTGATAGACCACCCCGCCGTCGACGAGTTTCATAGTCTGCATGGGGAGGGACCCCCGAAGTCCACGCCGAAGCTGTGGCGTTGGAGGGGTAACGCCGACCCGCCCGGCCCGTTCCGAAGAGGCTGGAAGGCCGCCTCGCGCCGCTCGTGAAAAAAGTTGAAACGCCGCTGGAACCGACCCCCTGGCTCCGGGTTATGTCGATGCGGAGGCGGCGACGCCCCCCCGACTTGAGACCGGCAGTCGCCGGTCTGCCGTCTCCGCACCCCCTTTTCTCGATGATGCAGACTTTCGGGCCGCTCCTAGAGCGGCCCGATCTTTATGGGCGCGACTGGTGGATGATGATGTCCGCGCGGCGGCGCAGGGGGCGGGCCTCGCCGTCGGGGGTCACGGAGCCGGCCTGGCCGGCGGCGGCGACCCGCAGGTCGCCGGTCGGCAGGCCCGCGGCCACCAGGGCGGAGGTCACCGCCTCGGCCCGGCGCTCGGAGAGCTGCTGGTTGGCGTCAGGGGCCCCGACGGCGTCGGCGAGGCCGACGATCTCGATGTAGCTGATCTGGCAGTTGCGCGCTTCGGTGGCCGCCTGGGCGATCACCGCCCGGCCCTCGTCGGTGACCATGTGGGAGTCGGCTTCGAAATAGACCGAGGTGACCGAGGTTTCGCAGGCGCTGGCGGGGGCGACGATGTCGTCGCGCTTGAGGGCCGAAGAGCATCCGGCGACCAGCGCGCCCGCCACCAGGATCGTCCCGATCAGTCGCCCGCCCATCGCCATCCCGCCGCACAAGGAAAGAGGCGGTCAGCCTAGCTGACCGCCTCTCGCCTCACAATCGCTCTGAGGGCCGATCAGTACCGGGGACGACCGTCTTCCCAGTAATAACGGCCGGTGCCGGAGTCGTAGTAGTAATACCGGCCCGCGCGCTCGTCGTAGTATTGGCGGCGATTGGGCGCGGCCGCGCCGCAGCCGCCGTCTTCGCGGCAGCCCTTGACGGCCCCGGCGGTGCCGCCGAGCGCGGCGCCCACCGCAGCCCCGGTGCCGACCCCGACGTCGCCCGAGACGGCGCCGACCGCGGCGCCCGCGAGCGCCCCTAGGGCGGCCCCGCCGGCGGCGTTGCGTTCGACGTTCCCGGTGGTGGTGCACGCCGCGGCCAGCAACCCGGCTCCGGCAAGCGCGATCCAAGTCCTGTACATTGTTGGCGCTCCTTGATGAGAAACCTGTCCCCGGCGAACAACGCCCGCGTGATCTGGACGGTTCCGAGCGGAACACAAACCTTGGGCGTATCGTTAGCGGCTGACGCCGACCAACGGCGCTCCAGAGGGGGTCTTGATGCCCGCGCGCGCGCGCCTGCAACACATCGAAGTGGTGGCCAATCCGGCGTCCGGCAGCGTCGGGCCGGACGTCGAGGGCCAGGCGCATGGAATCTTCGAGCGGCTGGGGATGGCCGCCAATGTCTGCGCCCCGCAGACCGGCGACCTGACCCGCTGCCTGCGCGAGGCGATCGCCCGCAAGCCCGACCTTTTGGTGGTGATCGCCGGCGACGGCACCGCCCGCTCGGCGGCCGAGCTCTGCGCGGAGGGCGGCCCGATGCTGGCGCCGCTGCCGGGGGGCACGATGAACATGCTGCCCTACGCCATCTACGGCCGCCGCTCCTGGCAGGACGCGCTGATCGACATCCTGCAGTCCGGTGAGGAAAAGCCGCTCGGCTGCGGCCAGGCCTCGGGGCGGCTCTTCCTGGTGGCGGCGATCCTCGGCGCCCCGGCGCTCTGGGCCCCCGCG
>DASPLZ010000297.1:0-3261 GCA_035627295.1 Phenylobacterium sp.
GGAGATGGTCATGCCGGGCGACAACGTGGAGCTGGACGTGGAGCTGATCACCCCGATCGCCATGGAAGAGCGCCTGCGCTTCGCCATCCGCGAAGGCGGCCGCACCGTCGGCTCCGGCGTCGTCTCCAAGATCACCGAGTAATCCCCGCCGCCTAGCGCGGCAGGACAATCAGGCCGCCGAAGGGGTACAACCTTTCGGCGGCCTTTTTGCATTTCCGAAACCCTGTCGTTTCAGTTTGGGCCGCCGCGGGGGCGCGGCCTGTCGAGGGGCCGCATCACCGATGAGCGGGGATATCGAAGTCGAACAGCGCGAGCCGGGGGGGCTGAGCGCCACCGAGCGAGAGCTGTGGACGGCGTTCCGCCTCTCGCAGCCTGAGCTCTACAGTCCCTATTTCGATGTCCGCTACGCGCTCGCCGCCGGCGAGGCGGCCCCGGGCGCCCGCATCGCCGTGATCCGCCGCCGCGGCCGGATCGTGGGCTTCCTGCCCTTCCAGCGCCGTGGTGGCATGATCCAGCCGCTTGCAGCCCCGCTCACTGATTACCACGGCCTGATCGCCGGCCCGGGCGCCCGCATCGACCTCGCCGCCGTCGTCCGCGCCCTCGGCAGCAAACGGTTCCGCTTCAGCGGCCTGATCCGCGCCCCGGCCAAGGGCGCCGCCAATCTGACTCCGAAGCCCGCGATGATCGCCGACCTCTCCGGCGGCTTCGACGCCTACCTCGAACGTCGCAGCGCGGCCGGGCAGGGGAGTTTCCTCAAGGATAAGCGCCGGCGCCTGCGCGCCCTGGAGCGCGACCACGGCCCGGTCGAGTTCACCTTCAGCGCCGACCCCGCCGAGGTGCTGGACCTGATCGTCGACTTGAAGCGCGAGCAGATGACCCGCACCGGCCAGGTCGACGTCTTCGCTTGCGGCTGGACCGTCCAGCTGATCCGCGACCTGGCCGCCCGCGCCGAGGCCGACTTCGGCGTCCGCTTCGCCGCCATGCGCGCCGGCGGCAGGATCATAGCCGCCGAGGTGGGCCTGCTCTCCGGCGACGCCTACCACCTGTGGTTCCCGGTCTACGACCCGGACTTCGCCCGCTACTCCCCGGGCGCCCTGATGACCCTGGAGACCCTGAAGGCCGCCGCCGCCCAAGGCGTGCGGACGATCGACTTCGGCGCCGGGGCCGAGGACTACAAGCTTTCCTTCGCCGAGCCTGGCCGCGAGGTGTTCGAGGGCGACGTCATCGTCGGCGGCTGGGCTGGGGCGGGGCTGAGCACCCTGCGCCTCGCCCTGGCGCCGGCGCCGGCGGTGAAGCGGCAGGTGAAGAAGGCCGCCAGCCGCATCGACCGCCGGCTCGACCGCATCACCGCCTGCGAGCCCCACCTGGTCGGCCGCGTCGGCGCGGCCTCGAAATTGCTGACCTATGTCGGCAGGCGCCACCCGCGTCTCGCTTCGGTGCTGGGGGCCGCCGTGACCCTCGGCGCCGGCGCGATGCTGCTGGCCGAATGAAGGACCGTGACATGACCGCCGAGCTGATCCCCGCCTGGACCGCCGACCAGAAGGCCGCCTTCCGCAAGGCGCCGCTGAAGTTCGCGCACAGGATGGTCGAGACCGGCCTCTTCGAGGACGCGGCCCTGGCGGCCCTGCTCGATCGCTACCCGGCCGAGCTCTACGACATCAACCTCTTCGACTTCGACGAGGACGGCCAGATGCGGATGCGCACGGGCGTCCGCGGCCGCCTGCCGGGCGCCGAGGTGCTGGCGGGCATCAAGGAAGGCCGCGTCTGGGTGCAGCTGCGCCGCGTCGAACAGCACTATCCCGAACTGGGCCGCGCCATCCACGCCGCCTTCGACGGCATCTCGGCCCAGGCGCCAGGCTTCAGGGCGATCCAGCTGAACGGCCAGCTGATCCTCTCCGCGCCGCAGGCCAAGGTGCCCTTCCACGCCGATGCGCCGGGCGTGGTGCTCTTCCACATGCGTGGCAAGAAGCGCCTGTGGGTCTATCCGATGGACGAGCAGCACATGCCGCAGGTCGGCATGGAGAACATCGCCCTGAAGCAGACCACCGAGGATCTGCCCTACCGCCGCGAGTGGGACGCCAACGCCATCGTCTGCGACCTCGAGCCCGGCCAGGCGCTCACCTGGCCGCTGCATGCGCCGCACCGGGTGGAGAACGTCGAGGGCTTCAACGTCTCGCTCTCGGTCGACTACCAGACCTGGGGCACGCGGATCACCAACGGCGCCTTCTACGCCAACGGCATCCTGCGCCGCCGCGGCCTGCCGGTGGCGGCAATGTCCAAGACCCCGATGGCCGCCAGAGCCGCCCTTTGGGCCGCGCACCTGGGCATGAAGCGCATGGGCCTGGTCGAGGACAAGATCGCCAACCTCAAGCGCAGCTTCGAGCTGGGCGAGACGCCGGCGGCCTGAGGCGCGGCGTTCCGACGCGCTTTAAGGGGCGGTCAAGATCGTCCCTCTAAAGAGGTCTGATGCTCCCGCTCCGAGATACCCCCCGCCTGCGCCTGATCCTCGACGGGTTCGAGCGGGTCGTGGTCACGGCGCTGTTCGCCTGGCTGGCCATCCGCATCGTGGAGAAGCTGCCGGAGAACCCGGTCAACCTGATCTTCCTGGCCTCCGAGGCCGTGGTCGCCTGCATGGTGCTGCTCCGGCGGCCGGCGCAGGACATCAGCCTTCGCCCCCTCGACTGGGCGATAAGTTTCGCGGGCACCTTCCTGATCATGCTGGCCATGCCGACGGCCGGCGGCTGGCCGCCCGCCGGGATCCTGCTGCTCGCCGGCCTGGCGATCAGCCTGGGCGCCAAGCTCTCGCTGAGGCGCAGCTTCGGGGTGGTGGCGGCCAATCGCGGCGTGAAGACCGACGGCCTCTACACGGCCGTGCGCCATCCGATGTACCTCGGCTATTTCATCGGCAACCTAGGCATGCTGCTGGCGAATCCGTCGGCCTGGAACTTCGTCATCGTCGCCGCCTGGACGGTCTGCCAGCTCATGCGGATCGCGGCCGAAGAACGCATTCTGCTGCAGGACGATCGCTATCGTGCCCATGCCGCCAAGGTGCGCTTTCGCCTCATCCCCTTCGTCTACTGACCCGTGGTCCCGTTCGACCTCGCTGTCTGGCTCGGCGTCGCCGCCACGCTGATCGCGTTGGAGCGGCTCGTACCGATGCATCCTGGCCAGGCGATGCTTCGGAGCGGTTGGAAAATCGACCTGATGCACCTGGTGCTCAGCGGCGCGGTCATCCGGCTTGGCGGTACGCTGGCCGTGGTC
>DASPLZ010000298.1:0-3285 GCA_035627295.1 Phenylobacterium sp.
CTGGCCATGAACAGCATCCAGGTGGCGAACATCAGGATCGGCGTGCCGATCGCGAACCACAGGCGGAACCGGCCCCAGCGGGTGCGGGTGCGGTCCATCACCCCGCCGATGAAGGGATCGAAGGCCATGTCCAGCAGGCGCACGGCCATGAAGGCGGTGCCCACGGCGGTGAGCGAAAGCCCGATCTCGCCGGAGAAATATTCAGGCAGATAGACCACCAGCGGCAGCCCCAGGGCGGCCAAGGGCAGGCAGGGCGCGGCCAGGGCCGCCAGGACGGTTTTCGAAAGAGGCTTGCCGGCCATCACGCTCCACTCGCACGCCGAACGGCGACGCGGGGGAGATCACCCCGCGCCGCCGCCTCGCGCAAGCGGAAAGGCGAGCCTAGCGGCTCGCGTAGACGTCGCCGCCGCGCGCCAGGCGCAGGGCGAAGCGATTGAAGGTCCGCTCGGCGTCGCTCCAGGTGGTGGAGGGGATCGCCTGGCGGATATCGCTCTCGTACCACTTGTAGGAGATCGGCGTGCTTGTGCCGTCAGCGAACACGGCGCGGCCCTCGATGGTCGCGCCACCGATGCCGAAGCTCTGCATCGAGAGGCCCGGCTTGTTCGACATCTGCTGCATGGTCGGCCGGTTCGGCTTGGCGTCGACCAGCACCAGCTCCAGCCGGCCGCCTTCGGGCGCCAGGCCGCCGTTCCTGGCGAGGGCGCGTTCGACGTCTTCCTGCAGCGCGGCGGCCAGCTTGTCGACCTCGCGCACGCCGTAATCCTCGACGGCCTTTTCCTGCAGCTTGGGGCCGATATCGACGGTGACCCGCGAGATCGGCGGCAGAGCCGCGGCGGAGGTGGCGATGGCCGTGGCGGCCAGGGCGGACGACAGCAAGGCGATCAGCTTCATGATCAGCTCCAACACGATAGCTCGTCCCACAGCCAAGATAGGCGTTCGCCGATGAACGGCAACTGTCAGGGCTAAGGCGCTGGCGCGGTGAGAAGGTGAGGACGCCCTAAGGCTGATCAGTTTCTCGCCTAAGGAATATTATCAGAAATCATGGATGGGGAAGCAGGCCTCTCAGCGCCTCGACGAAGAATTCCGGCTCCAGGGCCCGGATACGGGCTTCCAGGCTCGCCGGCGTTTCCCCGGGTGCGATCTCGATGGTCCGCCGCGCCAGGACCGCGCCGTGGTCGTACTCGCCGTCCACCAGATGGATGCAGATCTCGCTGGCGGGCGCGCCGGCGGCGATCACCGCCTCATGCACCCGCGCGCCGTACATGCCCTTGCCGCCGAAGGCCGGCAGCGGGCCCGGATGGATGTTCAGGATGCGGCCCTCATAGGCCGCCAGCAGCCGCGGCCCGAGCAGCCGCAGGTAGCCCGAAAGCACGATCCACTCGACCCCGGCCTCGCGCATGGCCGCGAGCAGCCGCGCGTCGGCGGCCTCGGCGTCCGGAACCGTGGGGATCACCCGGGCCGCCACCCCACGCGACCGCGCGGCCTCCAGCGCCGGCGCGCCGGCCTTGTTGCTGACCAGCAGAACGGGCTCGATGGCCAGGCGGCCGCCGCGGGCCGCATCGATGATGGCGACCATGCTGGAGCCGGCGGCGGACGCGAGAAAACCGATCCTAGTCATTCTGTCCGTTGAATTATTCGGCGATCTGATGGTCGAAGGTCAGGCCGTCGTAAGCTGGCTCGACGCCAGGCGGCAAGGCCTCCGCCAGGGCGCAGTAGTCGAGATCGATGTGCATGTTGGTGAGGATCGCCCGCCGCGGCTTGAGCTCCTCGATCCAGCCGAGCGCCTTTTCGACGTGCGCGTGGGTCGGGTGCGGCGTCCAGCGCAGGGCGTCGATGATCAGCACGTCCAGCCCGGCCAGCGCCGCCTTGGCCGCCGGCGGCAGGTTGACCACGTCCGGGGCGTAGGCGACGCCGCCGAAGCGGAAGCCGACCGCTTCGATGCCGCCGTGGTCCACCAGGAAACTGGAGACCGGGACGGCGCCGGACGGGCCCTCGACACGCCATGGCTCGCCGTGGGGCGGCAGGGCCTCCGGCCGGCAGATCGCCGGATAGCCCCCCTCCCCCTCGAAGATGTAGCCGAAGCGCCGCTGCATCGAGGCGGTCGTGGCCGCGTCCATGAAGCAGGGAATGCGCGCCCGCTGTCGGTTGAAGAAGGCGCGCACGTCGTCCAGCCCGTGGGTCTGGTCGGCGTGGTCGTGGGTCAGCAGCACCGCGTCCATGCGCTTGGCGCCGGCCAGGGCCGTCTGGCCGCGCAGGTCCGGCGAGGTGTCGACGATCAGCGTGGTCTGCGGCCCCTCGCCCGCGCGCCGCACCAGCAGCGAGCAGCGGGTGCGCCAGTTCTTCGGCTCGTTCGGATCGCAATCGCCCCAATCGCCGTCCGCCCGCGGCACGCCGCCGGAGGAGCCGCAGCCCAGGATGGTGAAGCGCAGCGTCCCGCTCACGGGCGTGGAATCCTGTCGAACAGGTTGAAGAAGGCCTCGGTGGTGCGGGCGTCGGCCTCGTCCAGCGACCAGCCGCGGACTTCGGCCAATTTCTCAAGGATGTGAGGCAGATAGGCGGGCTCGTTGCGACGTCCGCGCATGGGGACGGGCGCCAGGTAGGGGCAGTCGGTCTCGACGATGATGCGCTCGGCCGGCATGTCGCCGATCACCGCCCGCACCTCCTCGGCCGCCTTGAAAGTGGCGATGCCGGAGACCGAGAACCAGGCGCCCAGCGCCGCCGCCCGCCGGGCCAGCTCCGGGCCGGAGGTGTAGCAGTGCATCAGCAGTTTGAAGGGGCCGCGCGCGTGCTCCTCCTCCAGGATGTCGCCCATCGCCTGGTCGGCCTCGCGGCTGTGCACCACCAGCGGCAGCCCCGTCTCGCGGGCGGCGGCGACATGGGCGCGGAAGACCTGCGCCTGCACATCGCGCGGGCTGAGGTCGTAGTGGAAGTCGAGCCCGGTCTCGCCAATGCCGACCACCCGCGGATGGCTGGCCAGATCGACTAAGGTCTCGGCCGCAAGCTGCGGATTCTCCTTGGCTTCGTGCGGGTGGGTCCCGACCGTGCACCAGATGTCGTCGTGGGCCTCGGCGATCTCGCGGACGGCGGGAAAGCGGGAGACGGCGTCGCTGATCGTCACCATCAGTCGCACGCCCGCCTCCCGGGCGCGGGCGATGACGGCGTCGCGGTCTTCGGCGAACTGCGGGGCGTGCAGGTTGACGTGACTGTCGATCAGCATGGGAGCAAGCGTCAGGCGGCCTTGGCGGCGCGGGAGAGTTCGGCCAGGGCGGCGTGCAAGGCGTCGGC
>DASPLZ010000299.1:0-9346 GCA_035627295.1 Phenylobacterium sp.
TCATCGGCACCTTCTTCGTCCGCCTCGGCAAGAGCCGGAAGATCATGGCGGCCCTCTATCAGGGGCTGATCGTCACCGGCCTGCTGTCGGCAGTCGCGGTTTACCTGGTGATCAACGCCCTGGTGCCCGAACCCATCGTGCTGGCTGGGACCGAGGGCGGCGTGGCGACCTCGACGGTCATCGACGCCACTTCGCTGTTCTTCTGCGGCCTCGTGGGGCTCGGCGTCACCGCCCTCATCGTGGTGATCACCGAGTACTACACCGGCACTGGCTTCCGCCCGGTGAAGTCGGTGGCCAAGGCCTCGGTCTCCGGCCACGGCACCAACGTGATCCAGGGCCTGGCCATGTCGCTGGAATCCACCGCCCTGCCGGCGCTGGTGATCATCGTCGGCATCATCGTCACCTATAACCTGGCGGGTCTCTTCGGCATCGCCATCGCCACGACCGCCATGCTGTCGCTGGCCGGCTTCATCGTCGCCCTCGACGCCTTCGGCCCGGTGACCGACAACGCCGGCGGCATCGCCGAAATGGCCGGCTTGCCGCCGGAAGTGCGCATCTCGACGGACGCGCTCGACGCGGTCGGCAACACCACCAAGGCGGTGACCAAGGGCTACGCCATCGGCTCGGCGGGCCTGGGCGCCCTGGTGCTGTTCGCGGCCTATACCGAGGACCTGAAGTTCTTCTCGGCCAACGCCGCGCCGGGCTCGTTCTTCGAGGGCCTGGGCACGGTGACCTTCGACCTCTCCAACCCGTACGTGATCGTCGGCCTCCTGTTCGGCGGCCTGCTGCCGTTCCTGTTCGGCGGGCTTTCGATGACCGCCGTGGGCCGTGCGGCCGAATCGGTGGTCGCCGAGGTGCGCCGCCAGTTCAAGGAGAACCCCGGCATCATGACCGGCGAGGTGAAGCCGGAATACGGCCGCGCCGTGGACATCCTCACTAAGGCGGCGATCAAGGAGATGATCGTCCCCAGCTTGCTCCCGGTCGTCAGCCCGGTGGTGCTGTTCTTCGTGATCAACGCCATCGCCGGTAAGGTGAACGGCTTCGCCGCGCTCGGCGCCATGCTCGTCGGCGTGATCGTCACGGGCCTCTTCGTCGCGGTCTCCATGACCTCGGGCGGCGGCGCCTGGGACAACGCCAAGAAGCTGATCGAGGAAGGCCACCACGGCGGCAAGGGCTCCGAGGCCCACAAGGCCGCGGTGACCGGCGACACCGTCGGCGATCCCTACAAGGACACCGCGGGCCCCGCGGTGAACCCGATGATCAAGATCACCAACATCGTGGCGCTGCTGCTCCTCGCGGTGCTGGCGAACGGATCGATCGGCTGATCCTTCTCCCGGTCGGGAGAAGGAAAGACGCGCCGAAGGCGCGGCGAGGATGAGGGCTTAGGGCGTTTCCGAAGAGAGCCCGGTCCAAGGCCCCATCGGCGTTGCCGGTGGGGCCTTTCCATTGTGCAAGCTTGGCTACTCGCGTAATACGTGCATTCCGCTCGAATGGAACCGTCAGTTCGGGTTGAGCGAGCTCGATACCTGCGCCAGCAGCAGACCGAGGCCGAGCGCAAACTCTGGTCGATCGTGCGAGGCCGCAAGTTGGGTGGCTTCAAGTTCCGTCGGCAAGTTCCGATCGACCGCTACATCGCCGATTTCGTGTGCCTGGATGCGAGGCTGGTCGTCGAACTGGACGGCGGTCATCACTCCGACCAAGTCGACTACGACGCCGGGCGAACCGAGGTGCTGGAGGCCTGCGGCTTCCGCGTCATCCGCTTCTGGAACCGCGAGGTGCTGAATCGGCAGTCCGTGGTCAGTGACACGATCCTGCGCGAGCTGCTGACAAGCCGCTGAGCTCTTCCGGAGACGCCGGAAGCCCTCATCCTCGCCGCGCCTTCAGCGCGTCTTTCCTTCTCCCGACCGGGAGAAGGATTACCGCGGCCCGCCGCCGGGGGCGCGTTCGTCCTCGTTGGGGAGCATGGTGCCGCGGCCGACGTTGCCGAGCAGCTGTTCGAGGATGGTCATCTCGCGGCCGCGGGTCGGCGTCTCGCGGCCGTTGAAGGCCAGCACCTTGCCGTCCTTCAGGGTGACGTTGTCGACATGCTCGACCGCCTCGGTCTCCTTGTTGAAGGTGACGGCGGTGATGTTGCGCGCCACGGCCTGCGGCTTGCGGAAGGAGACCCGCTGGTTGGTCTGGGCGATGTAGTACCAGACGTTCGGGTCGAAGGTGGAGGTCGCCGAGGGCGAACCCAGGCGCGCGCGGACCGTCGACTTGGTGTCGGTCCCGACCTTGATGTCCTTCGGGTTCTCCTCGATCGCCTGGAAGCCGGCGTAGCTGGTGATCGGCTGGCAGGCGGCCGTGGACAGCAGGCTGACGCCCACCGCGGCGAACGCGATCTTTCGAAGCAGCAAGGATTTCGACCTTTGGATCATGCGAGGCTTTGACCTATCCGGCGTCGCCTTCTAGTTCAATGCCGCCCGTAGTCCCGCGGCGGGGCGAAATCGAGGCGATCAGGCGAGCATGGTCCTCAAGAAACTGTTCCGTCCCCGGCCCAGCGAGGCCGCCGGCCGCGCGCTCTACGCCGCCGCGGTGGAGCAGGCGCGCACGCCGGCGCTCTATGCAGGCCTCAAGGCGCCCGACACCGTGGAAGGGCGCTTCGAGCTCTACAGCCTGCATGTGCTGCTGCTGATCGAGCGTCTGCGCGGCGAGGGGACGCAGGCGGCCGAGACCTCCCAGGCGCTCTTCGACACCTACGCCAGCTCGCTGGACGACGCCCTGCGCGAGATGGGGGTCGGCGACCTTTCGGTGGGCAAGAAGATGCGCCGCCTGGCCGAGGCCTTCTACGGCCGCGCCAAATCCTACGACGCGGCGAGCGATCGCGCAGGGCTGGAGGCGTTCCTCCAGCGGACGGTCTACGCCGGCGACGGGGCCGCGCCGGTCGGCGGGCTAGCGGACTACGTCGAGGCGACGCGGGCCCATCTGGCCGCCCAGCCGCTGGAACCGATCCTGGCGGGAGAGGTGCGATGGCCGGCGATCTGACGGCGTGGTCGCAGCCGGTTCCCCTCGCGGAGGCGATTCGCACCGGGACCTATGACCTGCAGGCCGACGCGGATGCGCGCACGCGCATCGCCAAGGCGCTCGATCTGCCGTCCGTCTCGGCCCTGAGCGCGCGGCTGCGGGTGCGCGCCTGGCTCGACGGGGCGGAGATCACCGGCGCCTTCCATGCCGAGGTCGAGCAGGTCTGCGGCGTCTCGCTGGACCCGTTCCCGGTCGAGCTGGGCGGCGACATCGCTCTGCAGGTCGTGCCGGAGGGCAGCCCCAACGCCATCGGCGAAGAGAGCGAGGACCTGGAGCTCGATCCGGACGCGCCGGATCCGCCCGACGTGCTGGCGAACGAGATGCTCGACCTGCCGGCCTATGTGGTCGAGCACCTGGCCCTGGCGCTGGATCCGTTCCCCCGCAAACCCGGCGTCAGCTTCGACTACGAGGCCCCGACCACCGAGCTGTCGCCGTTCGCAGTGCTGAGGAACCTGAAGCGCGATGACCCGGCGTCCTGACGTGCGCTTGCATCGCAAAGCTCCAGCGCTATCGTCCCCGCCCCAGGCCCTGAGCGGCCGCCAGGGAGTCGAAGCGGCCGCGTGAGCCCGTCCCTCGTCATCTCGATCGACGCCATGGGGGGCGACCATGGGCCGGGCGCACTGGTGCCCGGCGTGGCGCGTGCGGCCGAGACCGTGCCTGACCTGCGCTTCCTGCTGCACGGCGACGAGGCCCAGCTGGAGGCCGCCGCGGCCAAGTGCAAGCCGCTGCGGGGCCGCTACGAGATCCGTCACGCCGAGCGGGTGATCGCCACCGACGAGAAGCCTGCCCAGGCCATGCGTCGCGGCAAGGGCACCTCGATGTGGGCGGCGATCGAGTCGGTGAAATCCGGCGAGGCCGCCGCCGCCGTCTCGGCCGGCAACACCGGCGCCCTGATGGCCATCTCCAAGCTGCAGCTGCGCACCATGGGCGATGTCGACCGTCCGCCGCTGGTGGTCGACTGGCCGGGGGAGGGCGGGGTCACCACGGTGCTCGACGTCGGCGCCAACGTGGATTGCGACGCCAAGCGCCTGCTCGAATTCGCCATCATGGGCGAGGCCTTCCACCGCGCGGTGCATGGCGTGGCGCATCCGACCATCGGCATCCTCAACGTCGGCGCCGAGGAGCAGAAGGGCCACGAGGAGGTCCGTGAGGCCCACCGGCTGCTGCGCGAGAACGACCTGGGTCTCGACTACCGCGGCTTCGTCGAGGGCTCGGATTTCACCAAGGGCGTGGTGAACGTGATCGTCACCGACGGTTTCACCGGCAACGTGGCTCTGAAGACCGCCGAGGGGACCGCCCGGTTCATCATGGCCGAGTTGCGGGCCGCCCTGACCTCGTCGCTGATCTCCAAGACCGGCGCCCTCCTGGCCAGCGGCCCGCTGAAGACGCTGCGCGACAAGCTCAGCCCCGATCCGGCCGCGCCGCTGCTGGGGCTGAACGGGCTTGTCGTGAAAAGTCATGGAAGCGCCACATCCAAGGACTTTGCAGGCGCCGTGCGACTGGCCGCCAATCTGGCGCGAAGCGACTTCGCCGCCGAGATCGACCGGAATATGAAGCGGCTCACCGCCGCCGTCGCCGCAGGCGAGGCCGCGCCGACGGCCGAAGGAGTGAGCGAGTGACCTCAGTGATGCGTAGCGCCGTGACCGGCGTCGGCGGCTATCTCCCGGAAGGGGTCGTCACCAACGACGACCTCGCCAAGTTCGTCGACACCTCCGACGAATGGATCCGCGAGCGCACCGGCATCCGGCAGCGCCATCGCGCCGCGCCGGACCAGCCCGTTTCCGATCTCGCCGTAGAGGCGGCCCGCCGCGCGCTCGCCGCCGCCGGCCGCACGCCCGACGACGTGGACCTGATCGTGGTGGCCACCACCACGCCTGACCTGACCTTCCCCGCCACCGCCGCGATCGTGCAGCGCAAGCTCGGCTGCCCGGTGGGCGTCGCCTTCGACGTGCAGGCGGTCTGCTCCGGCTTCGTCTACGCGCTCTCCGTGGCCGACGGCTTCGTGGCGCGCGGGCGCTCCAGGTGTTGTCTGGTCATCGGCGCCGAGGAGATGACGCGGCTGATGGACTGGACCGACCGTGGCACCTGCGTGCTGTTCGGCGACGGCGCCGGCGCGGTGGTGCTGGAGCCGGTGGAAGGGCAGGGGACCACGGCCGACCGCGGCCTCCTGGGCTTCGCCCTGCGCTGCGACGGGACCAAGCAGGACCTGCTCTATGTCGACGGCGGCGCCTCGACCAACGGCCAGATCGGCTACCTGCGCATGCAGGGCAACCAGGTTTTCCGCCATGCGGTAGTCAACATCTCCGAGGCGGTCACCGCCGCCGCGGAGGACGCGGGCATACCGGTCGCCGAGTTCGACTGGTTCATCCCGCACCAGGCCAACCAGCGCATTCTGGACGGCGTCGCCAAGCGCCTGGGCATCGACCCGGAGAAGGTGGTCGTCACCGTGGCCGAACACGCCAACACCTCGGCCGCCTCCATTCCCCTGGCTCTGGCCAAGGGCGTGGAAGACGGGCGCATCAAACCGGGCCATCTGCTGCTCATGGAGGCCATGGGCGGCGGCCTCACCTGGGGCGCTTGCGCGCTTCGGCTCTGAGCCGCACAGAGGTTCATCGCCGAACCCTTTGACGCGCCGCGAAAATCACGGCATGTCAGGATAGTGAAGCCTATCGGGGGATAGCCAGTATGAAGGGCGCCACGGTTACGCGCGCGGACCTTTGCGAAGCCGTCCACGAGGAAGTGGGGCTGACGCGGCAGGATTGCTCCGAGTTGGTGGAGCGCACCCTGGAGCTGATGGTCCAGGCCCTGGAGCGCGGCGAGCAGGTGAAGCTCTCCGGTTTCGGCGTCTTCCAAGTGCGCGCCAAGAACGCCCGCATGGGCCGCAATCCCAAGACCGGCGAGCCGGCCGCGATCGATCCCCGCCGGGTGATCGGCTTCCGCGCCTCGCAGGTGATGAAGGCGCGCATCGATAGCGCGCTCTCCGCGCGGTAGGGCTGATGGCCAAGGGTCCGGACGCGTTCCGCACCATCTCCGAGGCCGCCAGCGAAGTCGACGTGCCGCAGCATGTGCTGCGCTTCTGGGAGACCAAGTTCTCCTTCATCCGCCCGATGAAACGCGCCGGCGGGCGCCGGTTCTACCGCCCGCACGACATCGAGGTGCTGCGCGGCGTGCGCCGGCTGCTGCACGAGGAAGGCTACACCATCAAGGGCGTGCAGCGGCTGCACAAGGAAGAGGGGGTCAAGCGCCTGCTCGGCGGTTCCGCTGCGCCCGCCGCCCCGGCGCCCGCGCCGCCGGCCGGCGAGGGCGACCGCCGCGCCCGCCTCGCCGCGGCGCTGGCGGACCTGGAGGCGGCCAAGGCGCGCCTCGACGGCCTGCTCGCCGAAAGCTGAGATCGCCATTGCGCCGCGGCGCCCCGCCCGCCTATAAGCGCCGTCCGGCGACGGAGCGTAGCGCAGCCTGGTAGCGCACTTGACTGGGGGTCAAGGGGTCGTGGGTTCGAATCCCGCCGCTCCGACCATCGCCTGATCCGAACCTTGAGCCCCTGACGCCGCCATTGACGGCGGCCCGCGCGCTGACCTAGCTCGGCGCGAGTTAGGGGGACCAGATGGCGCGAAATCCGCAGGCGGCGTCGCATCGCCGGATCCTGGCCGCGAGCCTGGTCGGCACGGCGGTCGAGTTCTACGACTTCTACATCTACGCCACCGCCGCCTCGCTGGTGTTCGGCAAGCTGTTCTTCCCGACCAGTTCGCCCTCGGCGCAGCTGATGAACGCCTACGCCACCTTCGCCATCGCCTTCTTCGCCCGGCCGGTGGGCGCGGCCTTCTTCGGCCACTTCGGCGACCGGCTGGGGCGCAAGTCGACGCTGGTGGCCTCGCTGATGCTGATGGGCGGCTCGACCGTGGCCATCGCCTTTCTGCCGACCTACGCCATGGCCGGGTGGATCGCGCCGCTCCTGCTCTGCCTCTTGCGCTTCGGCCAGGGGTTCGGGCTCGGCGGCGAGTGGGGCGGGGCGGCGCTGCTGGCGGTGGAGAACGCGCCGCCGGGCTGGCGGGCGCGGTTCGGCATGTTCCCGCAGCTGGGCGCGCCGGTGGGCTTTATCGCCGCCAACGGCCTTTTCCTGATCATCGGCATGACCCTGACGCCAGAGCAGTTCGAGAGCTGGGGCTGGCGCATCCCCTTCCTGCTCAGCGTGGTGCTGGTGGGCGTCGGCCTCTGGGTGCGGCTGAAGATCAGCGAGACCCCGGCCTTCACCGCCGCCTTGAAGGAGGCCCCTCCGGCCAAGGCGCCGCTGGGCGAACTCCTGCGCCTGCATCCGCTGACCACGCTGGCCGGCACCTTCGCGGTGGTGGCCTGTTTCGCGATCTTCTACCTCTCGACCGCCTTCGCGCTCGGCTACGGCGTGACCAACCTCGGCTACAGCCGCGAGACGTTCCTCGGCGTGCAGCTCGCCGCGATCGGCTTCATGGCCGCCGGCATCATCGCGGCCGGTTACTGGGCCGACGCGAAGACCCCGCGCTACGTCCTGATGGCCGGCTGCATCGGGACGGTGGCGACGGGGTTCCTGCTGGCGCCGATGATGGGCGCGGGCTCGCTCGTGCCGATCTGGGCCTTCCTGGCGCTCAGCCTGGTGATGATGGGCCTAGTCTACGGGCCGTTGGGCGCCTTCCTTCCGGGGCTCTTCCCGGCTCGGGTGCGTTACACGGGCGCGTCGGTGGCCTTCAACATCGGCGGCATCATCGGCGGCGGCCTGACGCCGATCATCGCCCAGGGACTGGCGGACCGGGGCGGCCTGTCCTTTGTCGGCCTCTATCTGTCAGGCGCCGCCCTCGCGAGCTTCGTGGCCCTGGCCCTGGTGAGGCGGCGGGCCGCGGACTAGGTGGTTAGTCTAGCGCCCGCGGTTCATCCAGCTCAGCAGCGGCAGCACCGGCACGCCCCAGCCCAAGCCGGCGACGACGTAGAACGCCAGCTGCGCGGCCCAGTGGTCGGGCAGGCGCTCGCCGATCATCGCGGCGATCCCGACGTAGACGACGATGAACGCCAGCAGCAGCAGCATGCCGACGAACTTGCGGGTGCGGGCGGTCATGCGGGCCTTCTAGATCGCGCCGCGGCCTGCGGCTATGGCTGGCGCCCCATTTAGGACAAACCGCGAAGGTCTTGGCGCGTCCATGACATCCTTCCTGCGCCAGGACCGTTCGGCGCCCGTCGCGATCTGGCTGTTCGTCGTCGCCGCCCTGGTGCTGGCCATGGTGGTGGTCGGCGGGGCGACGCGGCTGACAGGTTCCGGGCTTTCAATCACCGAGTGGAAGCCGGTGACCGGCGCCATCCCGCCGCTTTCCGATACGGCCTGGGCGAGCGAGTTCGCCAAGTACCGCGAGATTCCGCAGTACGAGCTGGTCAACCGCGGCATGACGCTCGCCGAGTTCAAGGCGATCTACTGGTGGGAGTGGACGCACCGCTTCCTCGGCCGGCTGGTGGGCGCGGTCTTCGCCATCCCCTTCGCCTGGTTCCTCCTTCGCAAGGAGATTCCCCGGCGGCTCGTGCTGCGCTGCTGGGGCCTCCTGGCGCTCGGCGGGGTGCAGGGCGCGATCGGCTGGTGGATGGTCTCCAGCGGGCTTTCCGAGCGGGTCTCGGTGGCGCCCGAGCGGCTGATGGTTCACCTGGGCCTGGCGTTCGGCCTCCTGGCCGCGCTCGTCTGGACCGCGCTCGACGCCTGGGCGGGCGAGGCGCGCCGGCCGCTTCCCAGCCCGTGGCGGCGCGGCTCGACGCTGCTCCTGGGGCTGATCTTCCTGCAGGTGCTGCTGGGCGCCTTGGTGGCCGGCAACCACGCGGGGTTCGTCTATAACGACTGGCCGCTGATGAACGGGGCGCTGATCCCCGCCGACTACGCCGGCGACAGCCTCTGGGGCACCCTGGCGCACAGCCGCGGCGCGGTGCAGCTGCACCACCGGTTGCTGGCCTATCTGCTGGTGATCGTGGCCATCGGCCTGGCCCTGAACGCCCGCCGATCCAACTATCTGGCCGCCGATTCCAAGGCGCTGGTCACGGCCACGGCCGGGGCGGTGCTCGTCCAGGCGCTGCTCGGGATCGTCACCCTGATGGCCGGCACGCCGCTGTGGCTCGGCATCCTGCACCAGCTGATGGCCGCGGTGCTGCTGACGCTCGCCACGGCCTTCGCCTGGCGGGTGCGGCGGGTCTAGAGCGTCTCGGGCCCGGCCTGCTCTAGGCGCGGAAGCCGCCCCAGGGGCCGGTGATCGCGAGCGTCATGCCGGGCTGGTAGATGTTG
>DASPLZ010000300.1:0-5854 GCA_035627295.1 Phenylobacterium sp.
ACCGACGACTGCACCCCGGCCAACCTCCTGGGCGTCAGGACCAACCTGATCAACGGCCCGGACGTGAAGACCAGCGGGGTCGACTTCTCGGTGTCCAACCACTGGGATCAGCTGTTCTGGGACACCGACCTGCAGCTGGGCCTCGAAGGCACCTACACCCTCGAGTACAAGCGCGGAGAGCTGGTCACGCTGGACGGCTTCACCATCGCCGCGGCGCTGGACCGGGCGGGCCTCTCCGAACTGCTCAGCGCCTTCTACTCCTATCCGAAGCTCCGGGCCTCGGCCTGGGCCAACTTCAACCACGGGCCGCACAATGTGCGCTGGACCACCCGGTTCAAGGAGGGGACGATCAACATCATCTCCGGCCAGCAGCCGCTGGGGACCGAGGACGAGATCACCCACGACATCGTCTACACCGGCGAATTGCCGTGGGACACGACGCTGACGCTGTCGGTGTTCAACATCTTCGACACCGATCCGCCGTTCACGCGCAGCCAGTACAACTACGACTACACCAACGCGTCCTTCCTGGGCCGCGTCTTCCAGGTTGGGGTGAAGAAGCGCTTCTAAGCTCAAGGCGCTTCCTTCGCGGGGCGGGCGGCCGGGCCGGACGGGGCCCGGCCGCTTCGCCGTTCAGGCGTCCGTCCGGCGCGGGAAGACCCAGAAGTAGGAGATCAGGAAGAGCGCTGCGGTGTAGCTCGCCATGCCGGCGAACTGCGAGGCCGCATGGCCGAGCGGCGCGTCCGGCAACAGCGACCGGGCCGCGCCCATGACCAGCTGGTTGAGGCCGAAGCTGGCGGCGACCGCGATCAGGTAGCGGGGTCCGGCCTTGCGCACGCTGTCCTGCGAGCGGAACACGAAGCTGCGGCTGAGCGCGAAACTGACCAGGAGGCCCACCGCATAGCCGCCGGCGTTGGCCAGGAACGGGTTGACCTTCAGGCCCAGGTCCAGGGCCAGGATCACCGCATAGCCGACGGCGGTGTTGAGCACCCCCACCAGGCCATAGCGCACCGCCGCGCCCGCCAGCTGCTTCATAGGGGCTTGCGCGCCGCCAGCAGGATCGACATGCCGAACGGCAGATCGGCATGCGCCAGCCAGCCCTTCTCCATGCGGAAGATGGAGGTGAGCAGGCCGTTCAGCCAGGGCGCGGGCATGGCGTCGTCGGGGACGGTGGAGCCGGTCAGCTTCTTCACCGTCCGCTGGGCCCAGGCCGGGGCGAAGAGCAGGGTGTTGAAATAGCTCGCCTTCTCCACCATGAGCCCCGCGTCCTCGAAGAGCCTGCGATAGGCGCCCAGCCGGTAGCGGCG
The DNA here is from genome assembly GCA_035627295.1 of Phenylobacterium sp. Lineage (GTDB taxonomy): Bacteria > Pseudomonadota > Alphaproteobacteria > Caulobacterales > Caulobacteraceae > Phenylobacterium. The sequence continues at coordinate 1,308 of DASPLZ010000300.1, forward strand.
CTTGTGGTGGTGCAGCTCGTCGTGGTGGCTCCACATCCACTGGTAGGCCGGCACCGCGGTCAGCATGGCGCCGCCGGGCTTCACCAGCCGGGCGAGGGCGGCGACCGAGGCTGCGTCCTCGTCCACATGCTCGATCACGTCGAAGGCGCAGACGAGGTCATAGGTCTGCGGCGGGTAGGGCAGGCCGTCGGGCAGGAGGCCGCCCTGCACGTCCACGCCGGTGCGCTCGGCGACATAGGCGCGGGAGGGGGCGTCCGGCTCCAGGGCCTCGACGGTCCCGAAGTCCTGCAGCAGGGGGATGTTGCCGCCGGCCCCGCAGCCGACCTCCAGGATCCGCGCGCCGGGCGGCAGGTCCAGGCGCTCCAGTTCCTGGCGCAGGATGTCGCGCCGGGCCACGAACCACCAGTGGTCCTGCTCCAGCTCCTTGATCCGGTCGTAGATGACCCGTTCCATCAGTCGAACCCGTAGCGCCCTTCGACGACGTAGAGCGGCCGGCCCTTCACCTCCTGATAGATGCGCGAGACGTATTCGCCGAGCGCGCCCATGGCCAGCATCTGCACCCCGAAGCTCAAAAGGATCAGCACCACGATCGAGGGGTAGCCGGGCACGTCGCGCCCATAGATCAGGGTGCGGGCGATCAAGGCCAGGGCCGCCAGCACCGCGCCCACGCCCGCCGCCACGCCGACGTAGCTCCACACCCGGATCGGCAGGCTGGAGAAGGAGGTCAGGCCGTCGAGGGCGAAGTTCCACAGCCGCCAGTAGCGGAACGAGGTCTGCCCCGCCGCCCTGGCCGGGCGCACATAGTCGACGCCGACCTGCCGGAAGCCGACCCAGGCGAAGAGGCCCTTCATGAAGCGGTTGCGTTCGGGCAACTGCTTCAGCACCTCCACCACCCGCCGGTCCATCAACCGGAAGTCGCCGGCGTTGTAGGGCATCGGCACGTCGGAGATGCGGTTGAAAAGCCTGTAGAAGTTGTGCGAGGTCCAGCGCTTGAGCGCGGTGTCGGTCGAGCGGTCGACCCGTACCCCGTAGACCACGTCATAGCCCTCGCGCCACTTGGCGATGAACTCGGCGATCAGCTCCGGCGGGTCCTGCAGGTCGACGTCGATCGGCACGACGAGGTCGCCAGTGGCCGCGTCGAGCCCGGCGGAGAGGGCGATCTCCTTGCCGAAGTTGCGCGACAGGTCGACGATCTTGATCCGTGGGTCGCCCGCCCGGTGGGCCAGCATCACCGCCAGGCTCGCGTCGCGGCTGCCGTCGTTGACGCAGACGATCTCGTAGTCCGGGTGCACCGCGTCGAGCACCTCGGAGAGGCGCCGGTAGAACAGCGGCAGCACCGGCTCTTCGTTGTGCACCGGGGCGATGATCGACAGCCGCTTGCCGGCGATCTCGCGCGGGGCGGGCTCTGAGGCGTCGGTCAGGGTCGAGGACTCCAGTGGCGATCCGCGCTTGTGGCGTCAGTCCCGCTCGCGCGCAAGCGCGTGATCGCCGCGCCCGCCGCGCGCCTAGCCGAAGGTGACGCTGAAGCTCGCCCTTACGCTGCGCGGCGAGATCGGCCAGAGCTGGGTGGAGGGCGAGCCGAACCAGCCCTCCTCGTCCGTCACGTTCGACACCAGCACGCGGAACTGCGCGGGCCGCCCGTCGAGCACGAAGCGCCGCCGGGCGCCGAGGTTCAGGGTGGTGATCGCCGGCGCGCGCAGGGTGTTCTGCGGGTCCACCCAGCGGGCGGAGTTGTAGCTGACCTGGCCGTCCAGCGACCAGCCGCTCCCGATCTCCTGCTCGACGCTGGCGTTGGCGATCAGGGAGGAAAGGCCGGCGGGCGTGGCGCTGATCTGGCCGGTGTCGACCAGCACGCCGGTGACCTCGGGCTTGTACTTCACCGCCCCCAGCACCACCCGGGTCCGCTCGCCGATCGTGCCGGCGAGGGAGCCTTCGACACCCCGGTGGCTGATCTCGCCCACCAGGCCGAAGGAGCCGTCTGGGCGCAGCCCCATCGTCGGCTTGGAGACGTCGAACACCGCGCCGATCAGGGTCAGGCGGTCGGTCAGTCCGTGGCGCACGCCGAACTCGCGCTGCTCGGCCTCGACGGGGCTTAAGACCTCGTCGCGGTTGGTGGCGGTCTGCGGGGCGACGCCGGTCTCCTCCAGCCCGGTCACCCAGCTGGCGAAGAGCGAGGTGCGGGGCGAAAGGCTCCAGACGGCGGAGGCGTTGTAGAGCCAGGTGGAGTCCACGCCCTCGGTGCGCACGCCTTTCACGCTGTCGACGGTCTTGTCGTAGCGGGTGCGGTGCGCGCCCAGCCGCAGCTGCAGGCGCTCGCCCCAGAGGAGGCCGTAGTTCAGGCTGCCGGTCACCTGCTCCACGCGGTCCTGGCCGCGGGTTCCGCTCCAGCCCGGCGGCTCGGCGGTGTTGGGCATGTCGTCGGCCAGGTTGAAGGGCGTGAGCGGGACCGCCTGGCTGGAGGCCAGGTCCACGGTGCTGCGCCGCGCGCGCACCGAGGCGCCCAGCAGGTGGCTGAACTCGCCGGTCGCGAACACCCGCGCCAGGCGCGCCTCGGTGGACCAGGAGACGTTCTCACGCCTGGGGTTGCGGAAGAGGGTGGCCTTGGCGTCGCCGTCGGCCTCGACCGCGATCAGGGTGAAGTCGGCGCGCTGCACCTCATAGGCCGAGCGGAAGGCCGACAGGTTCAGCGACCAGCCGGCCAGGGTCCCGTCGTAGAGAAGGCCGAGGTTGTTGTTGGCGCCTTCGAACTCAGACCAGTCGGGGACGTAGTGATGCAGCTTGCGTGGCGGCGGCGGCAGCGCCCGCTCGGCCGCGATGAAGCCGGTGTCGCCGTTGTACTGGCGAAGGTAGGTGGTGGCGAAGGCGGTGAGGGTGTGCCCCTCGGCCGGTCGCCAGCGCGCCACCAGCCCGCCGTCGAAGGCCTCGCCTTCCGAGCCGATGCCCCAGCGCGACCGGGGCCGCAGCACCGTGCCGCCGGTCACCGACCAGGCGCCGTCCTGGCTGGTCCAGGAGCCGGCGCCCTCGATCACCGGCGTGCCGTAGTCGCGCATGCCCCCGCCCAGGGTCAGCTGGTTCTCCGGCGTCGGCTCGCGCAGGCGATAGTTCACCACGCCGGACGGCGAGGGATAGGCGAGCCTGGCGGCGTTCACCCCCACCCGCACGCTGACGCCCGCCAGCACCGGATCGTTCAGCGGGGCTGCGCGGGCGAAGTAGGCGTCGTTGATGCGGTAGGCGCCGGAGGCCTGCAGGTCGAAGCCGCGCACCTGGCCTTCCGAATAGAGCCCGAGCTGCTCGATGCCGACGCGCTCGCCGAAGGCGTCGGCGGCGGTGGCGACCGCGCTGGTCTGGGCCGTCTGGGCCAGCGCCGAGGTCCCGGCGAACAGCGCCAGGGCGAAGGGCAGGGGGGCGGTGGTGGGGACAAAGCGTGGCATGAGGGAATCTTCACTGTTCAGGAGACCCGTGTTGTCCGATGCTGCGGCGGGGACGGCGTGGCTGCGGGCGTGATTTTGGGGTGATGTTTTCGCGATGACGGACCGCGCCATCGACTGGGCCGAGATCGCCCTGCCGCGGGAAGAAGCCTTCAGCCTGGCCGGCACCCAGGTGCGCCCGGCCGCGCTGGAGGTCGAGCACGCGGGCCGCGCCACGACCCTTGAGCCGCGGGTGATGAAGGTGCTCACCGCCCTGCACCGCTCGCTGGGCCAGCCGGTCAGCCGCGACGAGCTGATCGCCGCCTGCTGGGGCGGGCGGATCGTCACCGAGGGCGCGATCAACCGCTGCATCGCCCAACTCAGAAAGGCGCTGGCGCCCAACCCGCGCATCCGCGTCGACACCATCGCCACCGTCGGCTACCGCCTGCAGGCCAGCGCCGAGGTGCACCGCGTCGGCGGGGCGGCGTCCGATCCGGCGCCGGAGGCCTCGACCACCGTGTGCTGGACACGCCAACCCCTGGTCTGGGCGCTGGTCGGGCTGGCGGTATTGGCCGCGGCGGGCGGCGGCCTCTGGATGCAGCTGGCCGGGCGGCCGGTGGTCTGGACAGCCTCGGCGTTCCGCCCGCTGACCTCCGACCCGGGCGTCGAGACCTACCCGGCCCTGTCGCCGAACGGTCAGCAGCTCGTCTATGCGGCCCGCAGCCGGTCGGACGAGCGCCGCGACCTCTTCCTGCGTGGCATCGAGGACGGCGCGCCGGTGCGCCTCACCTCCAGCCCGGGGGACGAGTCGTCCGCCGCCTGGTCGCCGCGGGGCGATCGCATCGCCTTCGTCCGCTATCCGGGGTACGGCGCCTGCACGATCGTGGTGATGCCGGTCCCCGGCGGGGCCGAACGGACGGCGGCGGCCTGCCAGGCCACCACGGGCACGCGGGTGAGCTGGCTCGATGACAACACCCTGGTGATCTCCGACCGGCCGACCACCGCCGACGCCCGGCGGCTGCGGACCATCGACATCGCCACCGGCGCCACCCGCGACCTGACCACGCCGCCCGCCAATAGCCTGGGCGACTCCGAGCCGCAGGTGTCGCCCGATGGCAAGCGCCTGGTGTTCCGGCGCAG
>DASPLZ010000301.1:0-3038 GCA_035627295.1 Phenylobacterium sp.
TGAAGGCCGCCCGCAAGGCCTTCACCAGCTGGTCGCAGACCAGCCGCGAGGAGCGGATGGAGGTGCTGAACCGCATTCTCGCCGAGTACCAGAAGCGCTTCGGCGACCTGGCGACCGCGGTGACCGAGGAGATGGGCGCTCCGTCCAGCCTCGCCCAGCGCGCCCAGGTGCCGGTCGGCATGGGCCACATCGGCACCGCCGTGCAGGTGCTGAAGGACTTCAAGTTCGAGGAGGACCGCGGTCCCACGATGATCGTCAAGGAGCCGATCGGCGTCTGCTCCTTCATCACCCCCTGGAACTGGCCGCTGAACCAGATCACCTGCAAGGTGGCGCCGGCCATCGCCACGGGCTGCACCATGGTGCTGAAGCCCTCGGAAGTGGCGCCCTTCTCCGGCTACATCTTCGCCGAGATCATGCATGCCGCGGGCGTGCCGGCAGGCGTCTTCAACCTTGTGAACGGCGACGGGCCGACCGTCGGCGCGGCGCTTTCCAGCCACCCGGAAGTGGACATGGTCTCCTTCACCGGCTCGACCCGCGCCGGTATCGAGGTGGCGCGCAACGCCGCCCCGACCGTCAAGCGCGTGCACCAGGAACTGGGCGGCAAGAGCCCGAACATCGTGCTGGACGACGACAAGTTCGCCGCCGGCGTGGCCCGCGGGGTCGCCTCGGTGATGACCAACTCCGGCCAGTCGTGCAATGCGCCGACGCGGATGCTGGTCCCCGGCAAGCGGATGGACGAGGCGATCCAGGTCGCCAAGGCGACCGCCGAGCAGGTGACGGTGGGCGATCCGAACGGCAACGCCCAGCTCGGGCCGGTGGTCTCCGAGGTGCAGTTCAACAAGATCCAGAAGCTGATCCAGGCCGGCATCGACGAGGGCGCGACCCTGGTGGTCGGCGGCGTGGGCCGTCCGGAAGGCCTGGACAAGGGCTACTATGTGAAGCCGACGGTCTTCGCGAACGTGAAGAACGACATGACTATCGCCAAGGAAGAGATCTTCGGCCCGGTGCTGTCGATCCTCGGCTACGACACCGTCGAGCAGGCCATCGAGATCGGCAACGACACCGAGTACGGCCTGGCCGCCTACGTGCAGGCCGCGGACATCAACGAGGCCCGCAAGGTCGCCTCCAAGCTGCGCGCCGGCCAGGTGTCGATCAACGGCAGCGGCGGCGACATGACCGCCCCCTTCGGCGGCTACAAGATGAGCGGCAACGGGCGCGAGTGGGGCGACTACGCCTTCCACGAGTTCCTCGAGACCAAGGCCGTGCTCGGCTACAAGCCCAAGGAAGCGGCGGAGTAATCCGCGCGGCCTGAACGCCTTCGAAAGCCCGTCCGCCCTGCACGGCGGGCGGGCTTTCCCTTATCAGCCAGAGCCCGCGAAGACGGGCGGAGGACGCCATGCTCGACCCCCACTTCAAGGCCATGCTCGACGCCCAGGCCGCCGCCGCCGTCGGCCAGGAGCCGCCGCCCGTCGAGGCGATCCCGCCGGAGATGCTGCGCGCCGGCTACCGCATGCAGCGCCAGGCGGCCGACCAGAACGCGCCGAAAGACGTGGTGGCGCGCGACCTGAAGGTGGCGGGCGGCGAGGGGGAGATTCCCGCGCGGCTCTACACGCCCGCCGGCGCGCCGGCGACGACCGGCGGCCTCGTCTACTTCCACGGCGGCGGCTTCGTGATCGGCGACCTGGAGACCCACGACGGCCATTGCCGCAGGCTGGCCGCCGGCTCCGGCTGCCGGGTGCTGGCGGTGGACTATCGGCTGGCGCCGGAGAACGCCTTCCCGGCCGGGCACGACGATGCGCTCGCGGCTGCCAAGTGGGCCTTCGACCACGCCGCCGAGATCGGCTTCGATCCCACGCGCATCGCGGTCGGCGGGGATTCGGCCGGCGGCAACCTGGCGGCTTCGGTGGCGCAGGACCTGAGGAGCGACCCGGTGCGGCGCCTGGCCTTCCAGCTGTTGCTCTATCCCTACCTCTGGCCGGCCGAGACCACCCGGTCGCGGCAGGAGCTGGACGGGCCGCTGCTGACCAAGGCGGCCATCGCCTTCTTCGACAAGTCCCTGGCCGCGCACGGCCATGCGAACTACCTGCGCTCGGCGCCCGCCCAGGCGAAGGACCTCGCCGGCCTGCCGCCGGCCTTCGTCTCCACCGCCGGGTTCGACCCGCTGCAGGACGAGGGCCGGGACTATGCGCTCGCCCTGCAGAAGGCGGGCGTGAAGGCCGAGCACGTGCACTACCCGGCCCTGGTCCACGACTTCTACATCATGGCCGACGTCTCGCCGGCCGTGGCCCCGGCGGCGGACGAGGCGGCGCGGGCGCTGAAGGCGGCGATCGGCTGAGCGGCCTTGCGTGGTTCGAGACGCGGCTTCGCCGCTCCTCACCCTGACTAGGATTGCGCTGACTTCGTCATCCTGAGGAGCCCGCGAAGCGGGCGTCTCGAAGGACGCAGGGCCTCGCCAGACTTCGCCGTGCATTGAACGCAGCGATGCGGACAGGCATTTGGGCTGCATGCCCCTCGGTCCCGCCTACCGCCCCGACCCGCGCCTGACCGACCTGGGCGAGGAATTCTACGACGCCGTCCAGCCGGCCGATTTCCCCCAGACAATCCTGCGCCACCGCAACGACCGGGCGGCGGCGACCATCGGGCTCGACAGCCTCGCCGACGACGAATGGATCGCCCGCCTCGGCCGGTTCCAGCCCCTGCCCGGCAATCTGCCGCAGCCCCTGGCCATGCGCTACCACGGCCACCAGTTCCGGGTTTACAACCCCGACCTCGGCGACGGGCGCGGCTTCTCCTTCGCCCAGATGCGCGAGGCGGGGACCGACCGCCTGCTGGAGCTAGGCACAAAGGGTTCGGGCCAGACGCCCTGGTCGCGCGGCGGCGACGGGCGGCTGACGCTGAAGGGCGGCGTGCGCGAGGCCCTGGCCACGGCGATGCTCGAGGCGCTGGGCGTTCCCACCTCGCGCACCCTGTCGCTGATCGAGACCGGCGAGGCCCTGACACGCGGCGACGAGCCGAGCCCGACGCGCTCATCCGTGGTC
>DASPLZ010000302.1:0-4479 GCA_035627295.1 Phenylobacterium sp.
CAGCGGCGTCGCCGGATTGAGGCCGTACTGCACGTCGAACCCGGCCGAGAGCCGGCTGTTGGTGTTGGCCCGGTCGACGCTGGCCGGAACCTGGCCGACTTCGACGAGGCCGAGGTTGCTTTCCGGCGACATCAGGCCGGGGGTGACGATCCTGCCGCCGGCGTCGATCACCTGCGCCCCGGCCGGCGGGCGCACGCCCGCGCCGACCGCGGTGATCCTGCCGTTCTGCATCACCACCGTGCCGGAGGCGATCTCGCCGGCCGGGCCCATGGTGACGAGGCGGGCGTTGGTGATGGCGATGGTCTGGGCGGCGGCCGAGCCGGCGATCAGCGCGGCCAGCGCCGTGGTGAGGCCAAGGAGACGGCGGTTCATCAGCGGGCCTCCGGCGTGCGGCCGAGCAGGAAGTCGGACTTGGCGTGGGTGCGCGGGTCGGCGCGGTCGTAGGTGAGCGCGCCGTCGATGTAGACCTTGTCGGCCTTGGCGTAGACGCTGAACGGATCGGCCGACCACAGCACCACGTCGGCCATCTTGCCGGGCTCCAGGCTGCCGGTCCTGTCGGCGACGCCCATCATCTTGGCGGCGTTGATGGTGAACCATTTCACCGCCTCGGCCTTCGGGATGTCGATCCCGAGCCTCTTGCCGGCCGCCACCGCCGCGGCGGTCTCCTGGTTGAGGCGCTGGATCAGGATGGCGTCGTCGGAGTGGATGACGATGCAGGCGCCTGAATTCCACACCAGGGGGGCGTTGTATTCGATGCCGTCCAGCCCCTCCATCTTGAAGCCGGTCCAGGCGGACCAGGTGGCGGTGCAGATGTCCTCGCGGGCCAGGATGTCGGCCACCTTGTAGGCCTCCACCGCGTGGTGGAAGGCGGTGATCCTGTAGCCGAACTCCTTGGCCACATCGATCATCAGCGCCATCTCGTCGCCGCGGTAGCAGTGGTTTTGGACGAGGATGTCGCCCTTCAAGACCCCCATCAGGGTATCGAGCTGCAGGTCGCGCTTGGGTGGATCGGCCTTCTCACCGCGGTCCTTCTTGGCGCGGTAGTCGTCCCACTTGCGGGTGTAGTCGGCTGCGTCGATCCAGGCGCGGCGATAGCCGAACACATTGGCCATGGCCGAGGCCGGGGTCTGGTTGCGGCGGCCGTATTCGCGCTTGGGATTCTCGCCGCAGGCCATCTTCAGGCCGTAGGGCGCGCCCGGGAACTTCATGCCCTGGGCGGTCACCGCCGGCACGTTCTTCACCGTCACCGAGCGGCCGCCGAAAAGGTTGCCCGAGCCGGGCAGGATCTGCAGCGAGGTGACGCCCGCCGCCCGCGCGGCGTCGAAGCCGGGGTCCAGCGGCCAGAGGGAATGCTCGACCCACACCTGGGCGGTGTTGGGATTGGTCATCTCGTTGCCGTCCTGGCGCGAGGGCACGGACGGCGAGGGGTAGACACCGAGGTGCGAGTGAGCGTCGATCACACCGGGCGTCACCCACTTGCCGCGCCCGTCGACCACGTCGTAGCCGGCCGGGGCGGCGAGGCCGGGCCCCACGGCCTCGATCTTGCCGTCCCGCCTGATCACCGTGCCGCCAGCGATCTCCTGGCCGGTGGCGGTCAGCACCGTCGCGCCGACGATGGCGGTCGGGCGGCTGGGCAGCGGCTGGTAGGTGCTGGGGAAGGGGTTGGGATTGGCCGCGGGGTCGAGCCCCGCCGGCAGGGCGCGCGCCGGGGCCGAAGAGGACTCCGCCGGCTTGGAGGCGCCCGTCGAGGCGCAGGCGCCGAGCGCCAGGGCGGCCAGCGCCGCGGTGAACTTCAGGCTGGTCAACGCCACTCCCCCTCCCGCCGGCCGCGAAGGCCGGCGCCAATCTCTGACTCACCGTTCGCTGAACGGCCGTGCGTCCTTCGAGACGCCCGCTTCGCGGGCCCTCAGGATGACTAGATCAGCACAAACCTAGTCATGGTGAGGAGCGCGCAGCGCGTCTCGAACCACGCAAGGCCTGTCCGCGGCGAACGTGGGCCAGCCTCTAGAGCTAGGATGCACCGCCCGGCGGTTTCCACCACCCCTTTCGAATGGCGGATCGGCCGCCCTCGCCCCTCGTCCCAGGCAGGTCGGGAGTTTGCGATGCGTATGTTCTTGGGATGGTTGCTGGCGGCCCTGGCGGTCGCCTCGCTGGCGCGGGCGGCCGAGCCGGCGCACTACGACGTCAAGGCGAGCTTCGGCAGGGACGCGGCGCTGAAGGCGAACGTGGAGATCACCCTGCCACCGGAAGAGGTGGGGACCGAGACCTCGTTCCTGATCGGCGAACGCTTCACCCTGCGCAAGGCCAGCGCCCCCGGCGCCACCGTCAGCACCGAGCCCACCGACAGGCCGATCGGCGGCCTTCGCAAGATCACCTTCCGGTTCGCCCAGGCGCCCACCAAGCCGGTCAAGCTGAAGTTCGCCTACGACGGCCCGCTGAACAATCCCGACACCGACAACAGCGGCACGCCCTGGCTCGGCCATGATCTCCTGGAGCTGCGCCTGGAGACCATGTGGATCCCGGTCCGCACCGACATCTCGCTGCAGTACGTCGTCGACGCCGACCTGAAGGGCGTGCCGGCCGACTTCACCCTGGTCTTCCCCGGCGAGGTCCGCCGCTCGGGCGACCGGGTGCGCCTGCACCGCGCCCTGCCGGACGTGGACACCCCGATGGTCGCCCTACGCCACGCCGCCACCGCCAAGGGCCCGGGCGTGGTCTTCGCCGGGCCGGACGACGACCCGCTGGTGGAGACCTACCGCGGCCACGCCACCGCCGCGGCCGCCTGGCTGCAGCAGTGGCTCGGCCCCCTGCCTTTCGGCGACGTGCGCATCGTGGTGGTGCCGCGGAAGGGCGGCTCATCCTATGCCCGGCGGAACTACACGGTGATCTCGCGCCCCTCGGAGGACGATCCCGACAAGACCGGCAACCCCAACTACGGCCGACTGATCGGCCACGAGTTCGCCCATGCCTGGTGGTCGGTCGCCGGCCCGCAGACCGAGGACTACTGGCTGGTGGAGTCGCTCGCCGAATACAGCGCCGGCCGTTACGTCGAGCACTTCGCGGGGCCTGAGGGCTACCGGAAGGTGATCGACGCCAAGGTCGACCGCGCCAAGGGCTCGGGGCCGGTGATGCCCGGCAAGCGCCCGACCCGCGAGGCGCTCTACCAGCGCGGCCCGCTGCTGCTGATCGATCTGGAGCATCGTATCGGCCGGGCGAAGATGGACGACATGCTGCGCGCCCTGGCCAAGGACCCGCCCCGCCGCACCGGCCAGCTGCTGGCCGAACTGGAGCGCGTCGCCGGTCCGGCGGAGGCCCAGCGGTTCGCCGCTGCGCTGCGGGCCGACGCCATGCCGGCCGTACAGCTCTACGCCGGCGAGCCCGCCAAGGCGGTGGCGGCGGCGTCGAGTATCGACTCCGAATCCAAGCGGTAGGTCCGGTAGAGGTCCGGGATATCCCCCGACTGACCGAACCGCTGCATGCCGAGCGGCGCGACCCGGTGGCCATGCACCCCGCCGAGCCAGGCCAGCGTCATCGGCGGCCCGTCGATCACGGTGGCGAGCCCGGCGAGCGGCGCAAGCTCGCCCAGCAGGCGCTCCACATGGCTGATCCCGCGCTCGCCCCGCGCGCGGGCGGCATGGGCGTCGGTCCAGTCGCGCTGGAGAAGGTCAGGGCTCGGGACGGCCAGCAGGCCGGCGTCGGGGGCGTCGTCGCGCATCGCCTCGAAGGCCGCCATCGCCTCCTGCGCCACCGCGCCGGTGTAGACCACCGCCAGGTCCGCGCCGGGCTTCGGCGCCACCTGCCAGTAGGCGCCGCGCATCAGGTCGGCGAGCTGGGCGTCGCTGAGGGTGCGGTCCGGCTGGTCGAGCGGGCGGGTGGAGAGGCGCAGATAGACCGAGCCGCCGTCGTCCGCCTGCATGTGCTCGAACGACCAGCGCATGATCTCGGAGAGCTCGTCGACGAAGGCCGGCTCGAAGTAGGTGAGGCCCGGCTGGGCCATGCCGATCAGCGGCGTGTGGATCGACTGGTGCGCGCCGCCCTCGGGGGCGAGCGTCACGCCGGAGGGCGTCGCCACCAGCATGAAGCGGGCGTCCTGGTAGCAGGCGTAGTTCAGGGCATCGAGGCCGCGGTTGATGAAGGGGTCGTAGACCGTGCCCACCGGCATCACCCGGCGGCCGAAGAGGGGCCCCGCCAGTCCCGCCGCCGCCAGCATCAGGAAGAGGTTGTGTTCGGCGATGCCCAGCTCGACATGCTGGCCGTCCGGCCGCATGGCCCACTTCTGCGGCGAGGCGATCTGCCCGTCGCGGAAGACGTCGGCGCGCGGGTCGCGGGCGAAGAGGCCCCGCTGGTTCACGAAGCCGCCGAGGTTGGTGGAGACCGTCACGTCCGGCGAGGTGGTGAGGATGGCGTCGGCCAGCGGCCCGCCCTCGCGCGCCAGGTCGTTGAGGATCTTGCCGAACGCCACCTGCGTCGACTGCCGTC
>DASPLZ010000303.1:0-2632 GCA_035627295.1 Phenylobacterium sp.
GCGCACGCCGGCGTCCTCGATCTGGCGCGCCGAGACGACGTTCACGACGATCGGCACATCCTGCAGATTTTGCTCGCGTTTCTGCGCGGTCACGATCACCGCCTCGACCTCGGCGGCCGCGTCCGTCTGCGCCTGCGCGGCGCTTGCGGCGCACAGGGCGATGACGGCGGTCGAGGCCGCCCACTCGTAAGCTCGCATTTTTCCTCCCCTTCCGCCGGGTGAGCGGCGGTTTGTCTTTGGCCGCGCACGGCGCGGCGACGCACCTTGCGGGGCGCCCCGGGTGCGAACAAGCTATCGGAAGTGATAGGGGGCCGGCCGCGTGAGCTCGGACGACGCAAGAGCGCAGGGTCTCATGCAGCTGGCCGAGAGCTACGCCCGCCAGGTGGCGGACGCCGGCCAGGCCATGGGCCTGCCCTTCATCGCGGTCGCCGCCGACATCGGCAGCCCCGAGCCCCTGCGCGGCGCCGACGGGCGGCCCCTGGCCGAGACCACCTTCCGCTGGCTGGACCCGGAGTTGCGCTACTGGGAGGACCGCGGCTTCGCGCTGAAGGCCGCTTTCGTGCGGGTGGCGCGGATCTGCTCGGAGCCGTTCCACTTCAAGGCCGGCCGGTTCGGCTCCTGGCGGCCCAACGCCGCCATCGAGGCGATCATGCGCGAGGGGGAGGTGGAGAGCTTCGGCGTCGGCGCGGCGATCGTCGCGCCGGCCTATCGCCCCGGCGGGGTGATCGGCGCGGTGGTCTGGGCGACGCCCGACCCGGCCTTCGACGTGGAGGCGGTCTTCGAGGCCCAGGCCGCCGACCTGCACGCCCTGGCGATGAAGTTCGTCGGCAGCTACGAGGAGGCCACCCTCGGCGGGCCGGTGCTGGACGCCACGCGGCTGACCCGGCGCGAGATCCAGTGCCTGAAGTGGGCCGCGGCCGGGAAAACCGACACCGAGATCAGCCAGATCGTCGGCATCTCCCTGCCCACCGTGCGCTTCCACATCACCAACGCCTCGCGGCGGCTGGGCGTGACGGGGCGCTCGCGGGCGGTGCGTCACGCCGCTGTGCTGGGCTACATCGGCTCGGAGTTCGGGGCGCGGCCGGAGGCCTGAACCCCGCGCCGCTCGTTCCCGCGAAAGCGCGGACCCAGGCTTTGATAGGGCGCCGTGGCGTCGACCCGCCCATCGGGCGAACGCGGAGGCTCGCGCCGCGCCAGGCCGGGGTTCGAGGGGAAGGCTTCGATTCGGCGGTGTCCGCCCTGTCAGGCGGTGGCTCCCCGAGCAGGACTCGAACCTGCGACAAGCCGGTTAACAGCCGGCTGCTCTACCAACTGAGCTATCGGGGATCACTCACGAAGAGGCGGGCGTATACGCTGCGACTCCGCCATGCGCAAGCTTGGCTTCCTTCCGAAAAAAGCCCGGCCGGAGCCGGGCTGAAGTCGGTGATGGTGGGGTGTCTTCAAAGAAGACGCCCGCAGGGTCGGTCCGTATGGTTAACCGGGCGTAAATGCCGCACGGCGAAGGCCCGGTCGGCGGGGGCGGGCGCGCAAACATTCCGCGCGCCTGGAGGGCCGAAAGGGCCGCCGGCCAGCCGTAGGAGCGGGCGGCCGCGCGTACAACGCAATGAAATCGCGCGTTTTCGCCCTTATCTATGGCGCGACAGGAGGCCGCAGATGGTTGAGATCACCGCCGCAAATCCGATGGGCACCGACGGATTCGAGTTCGTCGAATTCACCTCGCCGGACCCGAAGGCGCTGGAGGAGGTGTTCACCCACCTCGGATTCCGCCGAATCGGCCGCCACCGCTCGAAAAAGGTGACCCTCTGGCGCCAGGGCGACATCAACCTGATTCTCAACGCCGAGGACCAGGGCCCGCCGGCCGAGTTCGCCGCCGCCCACGGGCCGAGCGCCAATGCCATGGCCTTCCGCGTGAAGGACGCCGCCTTCGCCTACAAGCGGGCGCTGGAGCTGGGCGCCAAGCCCTATGAAACCCGGGCCGGGGCGATGGAGCTGAACATCCCGGCCATTGAGGGGATCGGCGGCACGGCGCTCTATTTCGTGGATCGCTACGGCGACCGCTCGATCTACGACGTGGATTTCGAGCTGGAGGCCGATACGGTCGTGCCCGGCGCGGGGCTGAAGATCATCGACCACCTGACCCACAACGTCCGCCAGGGCCAGATGGACCGCTGGTACGGCTTCTACAACAGGCTCTTCAACTTCCGCGAAATCCGCTTCTTCGACATCGAGGGCAAGGTCACCGGCCTCAAGAGCCGCGCCCTGACCAGCCCCGACGGCGCCATCCGCATCCCGATCAACGAGAGCGCCGGCGGCGAGCAGATGGACCAGATCGAGGAGTTCATCCACGAGTACAAGGGCGAGGGCATCCAGCACATCGCCCTCTCGACCGACGACGCCTACGCCAGCGTCATGAAGATGCGCGAGTTCGGCATGCCCTTCCAGGACCCGCCGCCGGAGACCTATTACGAGATGCTGGAGGACCGCCTGCCGGGCCACGGCGAGGACGTGGACAAGCTGCGCGAGCTCGGCCTCCTGGTCGACGGCCCCGGCGACGGCAAGAAGCTGCTGCAGATCTTCACCCAGACCTGCATCGGGCCGATCTTCTTCGAGGTGATCCAGCGCAAGCGCGACG
>DASPLZ010000304.1:0-14409 GCA_035627295.1 Phenylobacterium sp.
CCATCACCCGCCGCCAGGTCTCGGTGGTCATCTGCGAGAAGGACGGGGCGCCGCCGCCGATGCCGGCGTTGGCGACGACGTTGTCGACGCGGCCCATCTTGGCGACGGACTCGGCCATGGCGGCGACCACGGCGGCCTCGTCGGCGACGTTGACGTTCAGGGCCAGGACGTTGACCCCCACCTCCTTCAGCTTCGCCTCGGCCGCGGCGTTCTTCTTATCGTTGGTGCCCCAGATGACGATGTCGGCGCCGGCCTGGGCCATCGCCTCGGCCATGCCCAGGCCGATGCCGCCGTTGCCGCCGGTCACCAGGGCGACCTTGCCGGTCAGGTCGAAGGGCTTGTAGGCCATGGTCGTGTTCCTCCCGTTTGAGGCGACACAAGCGGGCTGACGTAAGGCCCGTCAAGCGCGGGGTCGGCTCAGGTCGCCGTCCAGGCTCCGTCGACGCTGAGCGCAGCGCCGGTGGCCGAGGCGCCCATGTCGGAGACCAGGTAGAGCAGCATGCCGGCGAGGTGCTCGTACTCGACGAACTTCTTGGTCGGCTGCACCCCCAGGATGACCTTCTCGATCACCTCGTCCGGCGACATGCCGCGCGCCTTGGCCTGGTCGATCACCTGGCCCTCGACCAGCGGGGTCTTCACATAGCCGGGGCAGATGGCGTTGACGGTGATGTTGTCGCGCGCCAGCTCCAGGGCCACCGACTTGGTGAAGCCGACGACGCCGAACTTGGCCGCGCAATAGGGGGCCTTGAAAGGCGAGGCGACCAGGCCGTGGGCTGAGGCGATATTGACGATCCGCCCGCGCCCGCCGGCCTTCATCAGCGGGATGGCCGCGCGGGTGGCGTGGAAGGTGGAGGAGAGGATGATGGCGATCAGCGCGTCCCACTTCTCGGTCGGGAACTCCTCCACCGGCGCCACGTGCTGGATGCCGGCGTTGTTGACCAGGATGTCGAGGCGGCCGAACTCGCGGCGGGCGTAGTCGACCATGTCGGCGATCTCATCCGGCTTGGTCATGTCCGCGCCGTGGTAGCGGATGGCGGCGTTGGTGGTCTCCTGCAGCTGGCGGCGGTCGTGCTCGATCTGCGCGGGGTCGCCGAAGCCGTTGAGGATGACGTTGACGCCCTGGGCGGCCAGGGCGCGGGCCAGACCCTGGCCGATGCCGCTCGTCGAGCCGGTGATGATCGCCGTATGGCCGGCCACGCCGTAGTCCACCGCCATGGTCTTGGTCTCCTTCAGCGCCGCGCGGGCGGCGGTTGCGGGCGCTGGAACACCCAGTCGTCGTCGGTCGATTGCTCAGGCCGGAAGCTGTAGCCGCCGTAGTCGAAGCTTTTGAGATCCTCGGCCTCTTTCGCCTTGGTGTCGGCGGCGTAGCGGGCCATCAGGCCGCGCGCCACCTTGGCGAAGAAGGAGATGACGCGCGCCTCGCCGTCCTTCTCCTCCAGGAAGTGGCAGGTGATCACCGGCCAGTTCAGGGCCTTGCGGTCGACGCCGCCGAAGTACTCCTGGCTGGCGAGGTTGACGATCTGGCGGTGCTTGTGGCCCTCGCCGGCGCTGTTCAGCGCCTTGGCGATGCGGTCGCCCCAGAAGTCGTAGAGCCTCGAGCCGCGCTTGGTCTTCAGCCTGACGCCCATCTCCAGCCGGTAGGGCTGGATCACGTCGAGCGGGCGCAGGAGGCCATAGAGGCCGGAGAGGATGCGGATGTGGTCCTGCGCCCACTTCAGCCCGGCCTTGTCGAGGGTGCGCCCCTGAAGGCCCCGGTAGACGTCGCCGTTGAACGCGAAGATCGCCTGCAGGCCGTCGTCGCTGGCTGCATCGAAGGCCTGGAAGCGGTCGCGGTTGAGCTTCGCCAGCTCGTCGGAGATCGACATCATCCGCTTCAGCTCGAAGGGCCGCAGGCGCTTGGCCCGCTCGGCGAGGATGGCGATGTCGTCCTTCAGCTCCGGCGTCGTAACCGCGGCCTGGATCGGCGGCTCTGCGAAGTTCAGCGCCTTGGACGGCGAAAGGACGAGGAGCATGGCCGTGGCTTAGCCTTCTCCTCGCCTCGGCGGAAGCCTGGGCTTTACAGGGACCGGCCGCTCGCACATGGCAGGCGGCGGGCGTCGCGTATTTCCGGGGGAAGGTCATGATTTCGAAGCTGGGCGGGCTGCTGGCGGCGGCGATCGCGGGCCTCACCCTGGGCGTGGCCAGTTCGGCCGTGGCGCAGGCGCCGGCGGACCTGCTGGTGCTGAACGGCGCGATGCTGATCGACGGGACCGGCGCGCCCGCCCGCCGCGCGCAGATCGTGGTGCGCGGCGAGAAGATCGAGGCCGTCAACGCCACACCCGCCCCGGCGCCGAAGGGCGCGCGGGTGATGGACCTTGCGGGCGCCTATGTGATCCCCGGCCTGATCGACAGCCATGTGCACCTGGCCACGCCGCCGGACGCGGCCAAGGCCGAGCGCGAGATGCGCCGCGGGCTCTACGGCGGTATCACCGCCATGCGCGACATGGCCGACGACATGCGCAGCATCGCCGAGCTGGCCCGCCGCGCGCGCATGGGCGAGATAGAAGGGCCCGACCTCTACTTCGCCGCCCTGGTGGCCGGGAAAAGCTTCTTCGACGACCCGCGCATCGCCGCCATCAGTCAGGGCGAGACCACCGGCAAGGTCCCCTGGGCGCAGGCGATCACCGAGGAGACCGACATCCCCCTGGCCATCGCCGTGGCGCGCGGCACGGGGGCGACCGGGCTGAAGATCTACGCCAACCTGCCGGCGGACCTGGTGAAGAAGCTGACCGCCGAGGCGCACCGGCAGGGCCTGCCGGTGTGGGGCCATTCCGCCGTCTTCCCCGCCAGTCCGCAGGACGGGATAGACGCCGGGATCGACGTGATCTCCCACGCCTGCCCCTTCGCCTATCAGCTCTGGCCGAAGATCCCGGAGACCTACCAGACCCCTGCGCGGGTGGAGGCTTCGCAGTTGGGCGAGGAAGATAATCCGGTGATGGCCAGGCTGTTCGACCAGATGAAGACCAAGGGGCTGATCCTCGACACCACCCTGCGGGTGTACGTCGAGGGCGAGGCGCAGCATGCGAAGAACCCGAAGGGCCGCCTGCCCCGCTGCAGCGCCGAGGTGGGCGTGCGGCTGACCAACCTCGCCTATCGCCGCGGCGTCGAGATCTCGGCGGGCACCGACGGCTGGACGGCGCCGGGCGATCCCTGGCCCTCGCTGCACGAGGAGATGGAGCTGCTGGTGACCCGGGCCGGGATGACGCCGGCCGACGCGCTGCGCGCGGCGACGGTGGTCAGCGCCCGGACCATCGGCCGCGAGGCGGAGATGGGCACGGTGGAGGTGGGCAAGCTCGCCAACCTGGTGGTGCTCGAAGCCGATCCGACGAAGGACATCCGGGCGGTCCAGGGCGTGATCTACACCCTCAAGCGCGGGAAGGTGTTCGAGCGGGCGGTCTACGACGCCGGTGATCAGCCCAGGGCCGCCAAGGCGTCGTGATCGATCATGTGCCGGGCGGCCGAGCCCAGCATCTGCATGAACATGTCGTCGCCGCGCGGCGTCTGCTTGACGACCATGGCGGCGAAGAAGGCGGTGAGGAACAGAAGGTAGCCGCCGCGGGCGTAGTCGCGGGCGAGATCGTCTGCGCCATAGCCGGTGACGCCATGCGCCTGCAGGCCCTTCAGGTAGCGATCCAGCAGCTCGGGCTCGTGGCGCCGGCGCAGCTCCGGGCTGATCGCGCCGGCCAGGAAGTAGGCGACGTCGGTGGCGCCGACGCCATAGGCGAAGGACTGCCAGTCGAGCGTGGTCACCGGATGGCCGCCGGCGGGCGTGGCGAACATCATGTTGTCGGGGCGGAAATCGTTGTGGGTCAGGCAGCGGGGGCCGTCGCGGACCGCAAGGGCGCCGAACCCGGCCACCAGCCGCTCGCCGACCTCGATCCACTCGGGCTGCAGGCGTTCGGCGTAGCGGGCCCGAAAGCCCGCCCAGAGGGCGCGGACCATGTCCGGATTGGCTCCGCCGGCGCCGGCGGCCTTGGAGCCGGAGACCCAGGGAAGGTCGTCCAGGGCCTCGTCCTGCCAGTGGGAGGCGTGGAGCTTGGCCGCCTCGTCGATCACCAGCCGGGCCTGGTCGAGGGTGACGCCCTTGAGCTGGTCGCCCTGCTCGGCGGGGGCGAGGTCCTCCATCAAGAGCACGAACTCGCTGGTGGCGGGGTCGACCTCGGCCACCAGGCAGTGGGGCGTGCGGATCAGGGCGCCGGCCGCGAGGTGGCGGTAGAACATCACCTCGCGCAGGTAGTTGCCGAGCATGACGCCGGTCCCGAAGCTGTCCGGGTCGGCCGACGGGAACTTGCCGACGACCGAGTCCGGGCCTTCGCCGCGGGCGTAGCGCAGGGTGAAGCGGACGGAATCGCCGATCTGGCCGGTGCCCACGGGCTTGGCGGCGAGCTCGGCGACGACGGCGTCGATCCCGGCCGACTGCAGGGCGCGGGTCATCCAGGCCGCGTCGATGGCCTCTGGCCGGCGGATGTCCGGGGCGGGTTCGCTCATGCCGCCAGGGTGTGGGTGTAGACCTCGTTCAGCACGATCTCGCGGCCGCGCAGGATCACGAGGTCGAAGCCGCGCAAGGAGGCCGCGCCGCCGCCGATGTCGCAGTACCAGCGGCCGCAGAAGCCGCCAGGGATCGGCCAGGTCTCGTCGGGCGTATAGGTCATCGGCGGGGTGGCGGCGAAGAGGCCTTCCAGATAGCCGGCAAGCGCGGCGCGGCCGGTGAGGCCGGCGGCGGTCTGCGGGTCCTTGTAGAGGCAGTCCTCGGCGTAGAAGGCGATGAGGCGCGGCACGTCCTTGGCGGTCCAGGCGGCCAGCCAGTCGGCGTTGTAGGCGGCGATCTCGTCGGGCGTCATGGCGGTCAGTCCTCCAGGCCCAGCACGCGGGCGCGGTGGGCCTCGGTGAAGATCTCCGGCGGGGCGACCTCCGGGCCGGCCATGACGGCCAGGCCGTGCATGCCGAGGGTGGGGTCGGCGGCGGACTGTTCGAAGTGGCGGCGGCGGCGGGCCTTGGCCGCCTCGCCGAACTCCATGTCGAGCCCGGCCTGCAGGGCGGCGGCGAAGCGCAGGCGGCGCATGCGCTCGGCGCGCTCCTCGGCGTAAGGGGCGAGCGTCTGCGGCGTCCAGTCGGCGCTGGCCTTCAGGAGGTCGCTGACCAGCCGCACGTCGCGGTAGGTGATCGAGAGGCCGAGGCCGACGATGGGATCGTTCCAGCCGGCCGCGTCGCCGACCAGCACCACGCCGGGCGCAGAGGGCTCGTCGGTCCAGGAGTCGGCGTTGACGTAGCTGAAGAGCGGCCCTGCGGGCCTGCCGGCGACCAGGTGGCGGTTGGCCGGGCTGCACTGCATGGCGAAGGCGTCGAGGAACCTGCGCGCGCCGTCGTCGCCCTTGAACCGGCGGGCCTCGTCGAGGGCGTAGCCGCCGTAGAGGCGCACACGCCCGCCGCCTTGCGGGAAGGCGAGGAAGCCGAGATCGCCCTCGGTGCCGATGGCCTGCAGGTCGTCGGGCCAGCCGTCGGCGCCTTCCACCAGGAGGCCGGCGAACCAGTGGTGGGGCTTGTCCTGGTGCAGGGGGATGCCGGCCGCCTCGCGCACCTGCGAGGTCCGCCCGTCGGCGCCGACGACAAGGCGGGCGGAGGCTTCGTGCGTCTCGCCGTCCTGCTCGAAGATGACGCGGGGCGGGTCGAAGGTCAGGCCGGTGACCTGTACGCCGCGCCGGACGTCGGCGCCGGCGGCCTTGGCGGCGTCGAACAGGGTCTGGCAGTGGTGCGGATGGCCGAGGCAGAGCGGCCCCGGCACGTCCGGGGCGAAGATGCCGAGCGGCAGGGTGCGGGCCTCCGCCTCGGCCGGCTGGCGGCTCTCGTCGTAGGTGACGTGGCGGGTAATGTGGTGGCCGCCCGCCTCGACCAGCAGGTCGTAGAGCCCGAGGCGCTTGACCTCCGTCACGCCCCAGGGGGCGATCCACTCGCCGCGCACGCGGTCGACATAGACCTCCGACTGCTCGAGCAGCAGGACCGAATGGCCCGCCCGCGCCATCACCGTGGCCAGGGCCGAGCCGCCGATCCCGCCGCCGACGATCGCCAGATCGTAGGTCGCCACGCGCTCGGCCCCTAGGTCGACTGCGTGGTGTCCGGCAGGCCGAGGATGCGCTTGGAGATGATGTTGTTCTGGATTTCCTGCGAGCCGCCGTAGATCGACATGGCCTTGCCGGAGAGCCAGCCGCGCACGGCCTCCAGCTCTTCCTTCTCGAAGGCCTCGCCCTCCCAGCCGAGGCCCTGGTGGCCGAAGATCTCCAGGGTCAGCTCGGCGCGGGTCTGCGAGACCCAGGTGGCCGAGTTCTTCAGCACCGAGGCGGCGTTGGTGGCGCCGGACGCGCCCTTCGATTCCGCCGCCGCGCGGGCCAGCGTCAGGCCGTGGGCCTTGGCGTCCATCAGGTGGCGGGTGAGACGGGTGCGCAGGTCGACATCGGCGATGCGGCCGTCCGCGTCCATGCCGACGTAGCGCTTGGCGACCTCCTGGAAGGGCGCGGCGTTGCGCCCGCCGCCGCCGCCGCCCATGGCGCCCGTCTGGCTGGCGCGCTCGTGCTGCAGCAGGCGCTTGCCGACGCTCCAGCCCTCGTTGAGCTTGCCGAGCATGGCCTCCTTTGGCGCCGTGGCGTCGGTGAAGAAGGTCTCGCAGAAGGGCGAGGCGCCGGCGATCAGCTTGATGGGCCGAACCTCGATGCCCGGCTGGTGCATGTCGACCAGGAGGAAGGTGATGCCGTCGTGCTTCTTCACCGTGAAGTCGGTGCGCACCAGCATGCCGATCCAGTCGGAGTATTGCGCGCCGGAGGTCCAGATCTTCTGGCCGTTGATCAGCCAGTGGTCGCCCATGTCCTCGCACTTGGTCTGCAGGGAGGCGAGGTCGGAGCCGGCGCCCGGCTCGGAGTAGCCCACCGCCCAGCGCACCTCGCCGCGCACGATCGGCGGGATGTGCTTACGCTTCTGCTCCTCGGTGCCGTAGTCGAGGATGGTCGGGCCGATCATGGTCACGCCCATGCCGGCGGTCAGCGGGTTGAAGGCGCCGATGCGGGCCATCTCCTGCTGCAGCACGCGGGCCTCTTGGCCCGAAAGGCCGCCGCCGCCGTACTCCTTGGGCCAGGTGGGCGTGCCCCAGCCCTTCTCGCCCATGCGCTGCTTCCAGAGGCCGATGTCGCCCGAAGGCGCGGGGCCGTCCATCAGGGCCGCGGCGATGCCGGGCTGGTGGGCCAGCGACTTGGGGAAGTTCTCCTCAAGCCAGTCGCGGGCTTCCTTGCGGAAGGATTCGAGGTCTACGTCGGCTCCGAAGTCGGCCATGGCGGCGCCTCCCTTGGGCGGAAATTCTGCTTGTCGGCGGCCACCTTATTGCGCGGCGACGGCCCGGCAAGTGTGTCCCAAGGGAAGGACGCGGCGGAAATTTTCGCGGCGCGGCCAGGGGTTGCGTCCCCCCGGGTCTGGCTTCGCCAGCCCGAGGGCAGGCTTCGAGACGGCCGCTGCGCGGCCCCCTCAGGATGACCCGTCAGCTGTAGCGGAACTCCGCGCCGGAAAGGTCGATGGCCGGAATCTCCTTGGCCTCGCTCCAGTAGTCCTGGGTGTGCTGCCACTCGGGCTTCGACCCGCGGCGGGGCAGAAGGTGCATGCCGCGCATCAGATAGCCGGGGTTGAAGTTCTCCGGATCGATCCAGGTGGAGAGCTCCATGCCCTCGTCCTCGGGGCGCAGGGCGACCTCCACCTGTCTGGCGCCGATCTTCTCCATATGGTCGCGCAGGCGGGCCACGAAGTCGGCCACCAGGTCGGCGCGCAGGGTCCAGCTGGCGCGGAAGTAGCCGAACACCCAGACCATGTTGGGAACGCCGGTGAACATCATCCCGCGGTAGGTGACGCTCTTGGCGAAATCGAGCGGCTTGCCGTCGATGGTGAAGTCGATGTCGCCGAGCACCGCCAGGTCGAAGCCGGTGGCGGTGCAGATGATGTCGGCCTCCAGCTCCTTGCCGGACTTCAGCCGGACGCCCTTCTCGGTGAAGGTCTCGATCTCGTCGGTCTCGACCGAGACCTTGCCGGAACGGATGCCCATGAAGAGGTCGCCGTCCGGAATGAAGGCGATGCGCTGGCGCCAGGGGCGATAGGCGGGCGTGAAGTGCTTCTCCACGTCGTAGTCGGCGCCGAGGATCATCTTGGCCGCGCCGACCAGCTCGCGGGTCACCGCCTCCGGCTCGTTGATGCAGCGCTGGGTGAAGGCGTCCTGGTCCTTCAGGATCTTGCGGCGGACGATCTCGTGGATCCAGGCCTCGTCGATCTCCAGCTCGCGCAGGGTGTCGGCCAGCTCGTTGGCGTTGCGGCCTGGGATGAAATAGGTCGGAGAGCGCTGCAGCAGGGTGACGTGCTCGGTCTCGTCCGCGATGTTCGGCGCCAGGGTTGCGGCCGTCGCGCCCGAGCCGATGACGATGACGCGCTTGCCCTTGTAGTCGAGGTCTTCCGGCCAGGTCTGCGGGTGGACGATGCGCCCCTTGAAGCGGTCCATGCCCGGCCACTCCGGGGTGTAGCCGACCGAGTGGCGGTAGTAGCCCTGGCACATCCAAAGGAAGTTGCAGGTGAAGGTCACCTGGGCGTTGTCCGCCTTGCGCAGCACCTGCAGGGTCCAGAGCTTGTCGGCGCTCGACCAGCTGGCCGAGACGATCTCGTGGCCATAGCGGATGTGCCTCTCGAGCCCGTTCTCCTCGATCACCTCGCCCATGTACTTGAGGATTTCCTCGCCGGTGGCGATGGGCGTGCCGGTCCACGGCTTGAAGCGGTAGCCGAAGGTGTAGAGGTCGCTGTCGGAGCGGATGCCGGGGTACTTGTGGGTCTCCCAGGTGCCGCCGAAGGTGTCCTTGGCCTCCAGAACCACGAAGCTGTCGCGCGGCCGCTGCTGGATCATGTGGTAGGCGCCGCCGACGCCGGAGATGCCCGCGCCGACGATCAGCACGTCGAAGTGCTCGGCCTTGGCGGCGGTCTTGGTCTCGGGTTCGGCCAGGGTCATGGTGGTTCGGTCCCTCCCGCGGGCGCTTTGTTATCACCGATAACTTTGCGTGGCGGCGCGGCGGCGGTCAAGTGAGCGCGCACCAATCCGCTCATCCCCGCTTTCGCGGAGATGGGCGGAAATAGGGATCAGAACAGCACCCGAGGATTCATGATCCGCTTGGGATCGAGCGCCTGGCGAATGGCGCGCAGGGCGGCGACCTCGGTGGCGCCCTTGTAGCGCTGGGCCTCGCCGGTCTTCATCACGCCCAGGCCGTGTTCGGCGGAGATCGAGCCGCCGAGGCGGTCGGCGATGTCGTGGACGATCCGCGAGCCTTCCTCGCGGCGGGCGGCGTGGGGCGCGTCGGGCGCGCCATCGGCGCGGATCACGTCGTAGTGGATGTTGCCGTCGCCGACGTGTCCGAAGGCGGTGATGCGGCAGCCGGGGGAGAAGGCGGTCATCGCCGCACTGGCCTCTTCGATGAAGTCGGCGACCCGGGAGACCGGCACCGAGACGTCGTGCTTCCAGGTCGCGCCCTCGGGCTTCTGGCCCGGCGACTGGTTCTCGCGCACCGACCAGAGGGCCTTGGCCTGGGCTTCGGTCTGGGCGACGACGGCGTCGCGGATCAGGCCGTCCTCCAGCCCGGCGGCGAGGAAGCGCTCCATCGCCGCCTCGGCCGAGCCGGGCTCGCCGGACGCGAACTCGACAAGCACGTACCAGGGGTGCGGCTCGGCGAGCGGGTCGCGCTGGTCCGCAATGTTGCGCAGCACGAACTCGACGCCCTGCCGGCCCATCAGCTCGAAAGCCTCGACGGCGCCCCCGGCCTCCTCCTTGGCGCGGGCGAGGAGCTGCAGGGCGACGCGCGGGCTCTCCACACCCGCCACCGCGACGGCGCGCGAGGCTAGCACCGGATAGAGCTTCAGGCTGGCGGCGGTGACCACGCCGAGCGTGCCCTCCGCCCCGATCAGCAGCTGCTTGAGGTCATAGCCGGTGTTGTCCTTGCGCAGGCGCTTCAGGCCCTCGAACACCTCGCCGTTCGGCAGCACCGCCTCGATCCCCAGCACCAGCTCGCGCATCATGCCGTAGCGCAGCACCGCGGTGCCGCCGGCGTTGGTGGAGATCAGCCCGCCGATGGTCGCCGACCCTTCGGAGGCGAGGTTGAGCGGGAACCGCCGCCCCTTCTCCAGCGCCGCCTCGTGCACGGCCGCCAGGGTGCAGCCGGCCTCGGCGACGAGCACGTCGTCGAGCGCATCCACGTCGCGGATCGCCCGCATCTTCTCCAGCGACAGCAGCACCTCGCCCTGCGGGATCTGCCCGCCGACCAGGCCGGTGTTGCCGCCCTGCGGGGTGATCGCCACGCCGGCCTCGGCGCAGACGCCGACGACGGCGGCGACCTCGGCGGTGGTCTTGGGCAGCAGCAGGATCGGCGTCGTTCCGCTCCAGCGGTCGCGCCACTCGAGCAGCTTGGGCGCCAGGCGCTCCGGGTCCTGGCTCCAGCCGCCCTCGCCGAGCACGGCCTTCAGGCGCGAAAGGACGTCGGCGGGCCCGGCGATGGTCATGGGCCCAAGGATACGCCCGCCGGTCAGCCGACGAAACCCGCCGCCCGCTTCAGCCGGTCGTTGATGGCCTCGCCCAGGCCCTCGTGCGGGATCGGCGCGACGGCGATGGCGGCCGGGCGGCTGCGGTCAGCGGCGCGGAGCAGGGCGAAGAGATTGGCGGCGGCCTCGGCGAGGTCGCGAGTGGCGCTGAGCGTCCAGACGTTCGCGCCGGGCGGCGGCGGGCCGAAGGCGAGGAAGGCCTCGCCGGGCCGGGGGGCGTCGGCCTCGATGCGCACCGGAGCCTCGGGGGCGTAGTGGGCGGCGAGACGGCCGGGCGAGCGCCGGGCGTCGGCCTCCGCCTCGGCCAGGGGGCCTATGAGCGCCTCGATCTGGGCGCGGGTGACGGCGCCGGGGCGCAAGAGGCGGGGCGGGCCGTCCAGCAGGGCGACGACCGTCGACTCCAGGCCGACCTCGCAGGGACCGCCGTCCAGGGCGGCGGCCGCGGCGGGGCCGGTTTCCTCGATCGCGTCGGGATAGGTGGTCGGGCTGGGGCGGCCGGAGCGATTGGCGGAGGGGGCGACCACCGGCCCGCCGAACTCGGCCAGCAGGGCGCGGGCCAGGGGGTGGGCCGGGGCCCGCACGGCGACGGTGTCGAGGCCCGCGCGGGCGAGGTCGCAGACCGCGGCGGGGTCGGCGAGCGGCAGGACGAGGGTCAGGGGCCCGGGCCAGAAGGCCTCGACGAGACGGCGCGCGCGGTCGTCGAAACGGGCGATGCGCATCGCCGCCTCGGCGCCTTCGACATGGCTGATCAGCGGGTTGAAGCGGGGGCGGCCCTTGGCCTCGTAGATCGCCGCGACGGCGCGCGGGTTCGCCGCGTCGGCGGCGAGGCCATAGACGGTCTCGGTCGGCAGGATGACCAGCTGGCCGGCGCGCAGGGCCTCGGCGGCCTGGCTCAGCCCCGGCGGGCCTTCAGGTCCACCTCCACCGTCACCTGTGCTGGAATCTGGTCGGTCGCCGCCCATTCGCCCTGGCCTACGCCGAACGCCGTCCGGTCGAGGGTGGTTACACCGCGCACCCGGGCCTTGTCCTCGTCGATCTGCAGCCGGAACGGCAGGCTGACCGGCCTGGAGACCCCGCGAAGGCTCAAGGTCCCGTTGGCCACATAGTTCTCGCCGCCGCGATGGGTGAAGCGGCTGGCGGTGAAGACGGCGGTCCCGGCCTGGCCGGCGTTGAACCATTCCTCGCCCTTCAGCGAGGCGTCGCGCTGGCCGTCTCCGGTGGAGACCGAGGCAAGGTCGATGCTGATCCTCACCCGCGAGCGGTCGAGCGCGCCAGGGCTGAAGCTGATGTCGCCGGAGAACTTGCCGAACTCGCCCTCGATCTTCGAGCCGCTCCAGGAGGTCTCGAAGCCCAGCTCCGAGCCGTCCTCGATCATCCAGCGCACCGGATCGACCGGGACATCCTCGTCCTCCGCCGGCGCCGCGGCGTTGGCGGCCGGCGCGGCGAGGTTGGCGTCCGCCGCCGCCGGCGGCCCGTCGCCGACATCGGCGACCTCGGTGGCGGCGGCTTTCGGCCCCGGCAGGTTTCCAGGCAGCGGCGGGCTCACCAGATAAGCGAAGGCGCCGGCGGCCAGGAGGCCGAGGACGATGATCGCCAGGCGCGGCTCCAGCTTGCGGCCCGGCCTCGCCCCGGGCGCCATGCGGGCCAGCACCGGCTCGTCGTCGCTCAGCCACTGATGCTTCAGGGCGCCGGCGACATGCAGGGCGAGCAGGCCCCAGAGCAGCCAGGCGGCCTTGGAGTGCACGAACTCGGCGAACTCGTGCACCTCCTCGCGGGCGTCGCCGGTGAGGCCCGAGAGGCCGGGGATGTGCGGCCAGGGGACCACGCCCCAGACCTCCGTGGGGATGCCTGTTCGGCTGGTCGAGACGATCACCCAGCCGAACAGCGGCATGCCGATCATCAGGAGGTAGAAGCCGACGTGGGTGACCCTGGCGAGGGCCTTCTCCCAGCCGGCCATGGTGTCCGGCATCGGCGGCGGCGGGTTGGCCAGGCGCCAGCCCAGGCGGGCGAGGCTCAGGACCAGGATGGTGATCCCCACCGACTTGTGCAGCTGGACGAGGGCGAAGGCCAGCGGCCCCTCCTCCTCGCCCATCCGCCAGCCCAGCAGGATCTGGAAGACGAGGGCGGCGGCGATCAGCCAGTGCAGGGCGATCGCCACCGTCGCGTAGCGACCGGAGCCGGTCTCCGCCGGCGTGGGGGCGGGGGCTTCGGCGCTCATGCGGTCAGCTCTTCTTGAACTCGGCTTCGATCGTCACCTCGACATCGTCGCCGATGGCCGGCAGGCCCGCCTTCAGGCCGAACTCGGAACGCTTGACCACGGTCTTGCCGGAAAAGCCCATGCGGGCCGCGCCCATGCGCTCCATGAAGCCGCGGTAGGTGACGTCGAGGGTCACCGGCTTGGTGACGCCGTTGAGGGTCAGGTCGCCGATCACCTTGCCGGTGTTTCCCGAGCCCGGCTGGATGGCGGTGGAGACGAAGGTGATCTTCGGGTGCTCCTTGGCGCCCATGAAGTCGTTGGCGAAGTGCTCGGAGTGGTTCTGGATGCCGGTGTCCAGCGAGGCGGCGTCGATGCTCACCTCGATCTTGGAGGCGGTCGGCGCCTTGGGGTCGTAGGTGTATTTGGCGTCCACCTTGTTGAAGCTCATGGCGTAGTGCGACAGGCCCAGGTGCATCAGCCGCACCACTACGCTCGCATGGCCCTGGTCGAGGACGTAGGTCCCCGCCGCGGCCGCGGCCGGGTCGGTGATCGGCCCGGCGGGCGCGGCGGGCGCCTGGGCGATGGCCGGGGTGGAGAGCGCCAGCGCAAGGGCGGCGGTCGCGAGAAGACGATGCATGGGGTCGGTTCCAGGTTGAGGGCCCTGACTGCAGTAAATGACTGTCGAGCTTGACGGTTCAAGCCCGGGCGTGTTTCGCCGCCGACACGAACGAGGAGACGCGCCATGAGCTTTACGCCGCCGCTGAGGGACCTGGCGCTATCCCTGCGCGCCGCCGGCTTCGAGGCCGTGCTGGGCCAGGACCTCGATTGGGAGACCAGCCAGCAGGTGCTGGCCGCCGCCGGCGAGTTCATGGCCGGCGAACTCGCGCCGCTGAATCGGGTGGGGGACCAGAAGGGCGCGCGGTTCGAGAACGGCCAGGTGATCGCCGCGCCGGGGTTCACTGATGCCTACCGCCGTTTCGTGGAGGCCGGCTGGAACAGCCTTTCGGCCGATCCGGAGCACGGCGGCCAGGGGCTGCCGAAGACCCTGGAGCTGGCGGTCTTCGAGATGGCCCATGCGGCCAACATGGCCTTCACCCTCTGCCCCATGCTGACCCAGGCGGCGATCGAGGCTGTCGCGGCGTTCGGCGATGAGCGGCAGAAGTCGGTGTTCCTGCCGAAGCTGGTCAGCGGCGAGTGGCCGGGCGCCATGGTGCTCACCGAGCCGCAGGCGGGCTCGGACCTGGCGGCGGTCTCGGCGCGGGCCGAGCCGGACGGCGAGGGCGGCTACCGGCTGAGCGGCCAGAAGATCTTCATCACCTGGGGCGACCACGACGCGGCGGAGAACATCGTCCACCTGGTGCTGGCCCGCCTGCCCGACGCGCCGCCGGGCGTGAAGGGGATCAGCCTGTTCCTCGCCAACAAGTTCGAGGTGAAGGACGACGGCAGCCTCGGCGCCCGCAACAGCTTCCGCCCCGCCTCCATCGAGCACAAGCTGGGCATCCACGGCTCGCCCACCTGCGTCATGCTGTTCGAGGGCGCCAAGGCCGAGCTGGTGGGCGAGGCGAACAACGGCATCG
>DASPLZ010000305.1:0-2527 GCA_035627295.1 Phenylobacterium sp.
GCGGCCTCGACTTGCGCGGCGTCCCCCGGGGGCCTATCGACCAACGCCTGGGGCGAGATCGGCGCGCCGGCGAGGCGGGACGGAAGCGGGCTTTTGGCCATGCCCGGAAGGATCGTCCGAAACCGGTCGCAAATCGAGGCCGAGCGCGAGGACGTGATGACGCGAAAGACCCTGATCCTGGCCGTCGCCCTGGCGGTGCTGATGGTTGGCGTCGCCGTGGCGGCGTGGCGGCTCTCGCCCAAGCCTGGCGATGCGCAGGGCCAGGCGATGGTCGGCGGGGACTTCCAGCTGGTGAACCAGGACGGCCGGCCGGTCGACCAGACGATCCTGAACGGCAAGTGGAGCGTGGTCTTCTTCGGCTTCACCTACTGCCCGGACATCTGCCCGACGACCCTGCAGAGCCTGGAGATGGCCGTCGACCGGCTGGGGCCCAAGGCCAAGGACCTGCAGGTGGTGTTCGTCTCGGTCGATCCCGAGCGCGACACGCCGCAGCTGATGAAAACCTATCTCGCCAACGAGGCCTATCCGAAGGGCGTGATCGGCCTTACCGGCGCGCCCGAGCAGGTGGCCGCGGCGGCCAAGGCCTATCGGGTCTTCTACGAGAAGTCGGGCGAAGGCCCGGGCTACACCGTCAACCACTCCACCGCCGCCTATCTGATGGACCCGAAGGGGCGCTTCAACCGGGTGCTGGCCTATGGCCTGGGCCCCGACGAGACCGCCCACCAGATCGGCGAGGCGATGCGCGGCGGCTGAGCCGTAGGAACCGCGCGGGGCTGGACTTCCTTAAGCTGCAGCGTGCATGCTGCGCCGCACAAGGACGTTTGAATGCTCTATTCGCTGTACGAGGGGGGCTATTACGCCTCCACCCCCCTGCGCTTCGCCGCCCGGATGACGCGCGACTTCTGGGGCTCGCCCCTGAACCCGGCCGCCCAGACCGAGCTGGGGCGCACGCTCTATGCGGGGGCGGACCTCTTCTCGAACATCACCCGCCGCTATCCGAAGCCCGACTGGGGCATCGACACCACCACGGTGAACGGCGTCGAGGTGCGGGTGCGCGAGAACACCGTCTGGGAAAGCCCCTGGTGCAAGGTCACCCAGTTCGACCGCGACATGGCCGACATGCGCCGGGCGGGCAAGCTGGCGCTGGACCCGGCGGTGCTGATCGTGGCGCCCCTCTCGGGCCACTACGCGACCCTCCTACGCGGGACGGTGCAGGCCTTCATCCCCGACCACGCCGTCTTCGTGACCGAATGGTCGAACGCCCGCGACGTGCCGATGATGGAAGGCCGCTTCGACTTCCACGACTACATCGACCACATCATCGAGATGCTGACCCAGCTGGGGCCCCGCCCGCACGTGGTGGCGGTCTGCCAGCCGGGCCCGCCGGTGCTGGCCGCCGCGGCGCTGATGGCGGCGGAGAACCACCCCTCGCGGCCGGCCTCCATGACCTTCATGGGCTCGCCGATCGATGCGCGGCTCTCGCCGACGGTCACCAACAAGCTGGCCGAGGACAAGCCGTTCACCTGGTTCGAATCGAACATGATCTACACCGTGCCGCCGCCGCATCCCGGCGCCCTGCGGCGCGTCTATCCGGGCTTCGTGCAGCTGGCCTCGTTCATGTCGATGAACCTGCAGCGCCACCAGGACGCCCACTGGCGATATTTCCAGGACCTGGTGAAGGGCGACGGCGACCACGCCGAGCAGCACCTCGACTTCTACGACGAATACCTCTCGGTGCTCGACATGACCGAGGAGTTCTACCTGCAGACGATCGACATCGTCTTCCAGCGCTACCTGCTGCCGAAGGGCGAGCTCTACCACCGCGGGAAGCACGTGCGGCCCGACCTGATCACCGACATCGGCCTGATGACGGTGGAGGGCGAGAAGGACGACATCTCCGGCATCGGCCAGACCCAGGCCGCGCACGCGCTCTGCTCGGCGATCCCGGGCGAGATGAAGGTGGACTATGTGCAGCCGCACGTCGGCCACTACGGCGTCTTCCACGGCCGCCGGTTCCGCGAGGAGATCTATCCGAAGGTGCGCGACTTCGTCCTGCGCATGGACCCGGTGATCAGCCCGCGCAAGGCTTCAAAGAAGGCGCAAATCGCGGCTTAACTGGCCGAATGAGCCTGTTCCGCTCCGCCTATTCGGACGGCGACCGCCTGGAGATCGAAGGGTCCCCCGTGCGGCTGAAGGTGCATACGCGCGCCCGCCGAGTGTCGCTGCGGGTGGACCGCGCCAGGCGCGAGGTGATCGCCACCGCCCCCAGCGCCCGGCGCCTCGCCGAGGCGGCCGCCTTCGCCCGCGACCGCGCCGACTGGATCGCCGCACGGCTGGGCGAGATCCCGCCGGCCGAGGAGCTGGCGCCCGGCATGACCGTCGAGCTCTTCGGCGAGCCGCACCTCCTCACCCGCGACGAGGGCCGCGCCCGGTTCGTGGCGGCTGACCCTTACGGCCCCGCGCGCATCGTCGTCGGCGAGGCGGCGTTCGGCCCGGCGGTGGTGCGGCTGATCAAGCGCCATGCGCT
>DASPLZ010000306.1:0-5716 GCA_035627295.1 Phenylobacterium sp.
GGAACATGCGCGCGCCCTGGTCGGAGGGCGCGCGCTTCACCGTCTCGATCAGCGCCGCGCGGGCGCCGTCGAGGTCGCCGGCCTGCAGCCGTTCATCCGCATCGGCCATGCCGGCGCCCTCAGCTTTCGGCCTTAGGCGACCGCTTCGTTCTTCTTCATGTTGTAGCCGAAGGTCGAGTCGCCGCCCGCGCCGCCGGTTTCGAGTTGCTCCACGTACTTCACCTTGGCTTGAGCGAAGTTGAGGGTGACGTTCTCCGTGAGGCGATCCTCACCGCCGGACCCGCCGGTCTGGATGCCCGTGATAAGGATGTCTTCGAGCTCGATGATCAGGTACTCCAGGGGCGTCTCGCCAGCTTTCCGGACCGTCAGGGTCGCGGTCGGAAAATGCTTGCCTGTCGCACAGGCCTGCATCAGCGGCCCACTGCTGAGATCGATCCACTTGGTGAAGCTGATATCCTGAACATTCACCTTGCCGGCGCCGCTGCCGCCGCCGTGGTGGGTGTTGCCGGAGTTCGACATGCCCCAGCTCCAGGCCAGGACGTCGATCTCTTTCTCGTGCTTAGAGTCTTTAGATTCGCCGACCAGGTCGCCGATCTTGATGAACATATCCATAGCCATGGCGGCAGTCCTCTATCCTGATGCAGTTGTTCTTACGCGAACTAAGGAACGCTACTTTCCGCCCTTCGGCAGGCGGGAAACCATGCTGAGGGATACGTCCATGCCTTCCAGCTGGTAGTGCGGCACAAACCGGAAGATGCCCCGGTAGTAGCCGGGATTTTCCGGATCGGGGACGATCTCGACCGAGGCTTCCTTGAGCGGCTTCTTGGCTTTCACCAACTCCGAAGAGGTGGCCGCCTGCAGGTCGACGTACTGCATGATCCAGGACTGCAGGTCCGCCTGCAGCTGCGGCGCCTCGCGGGTCGAGCCGATCCAGTCGCGCACCATGCACTTCAGGTAGTGGGCGAAGCGGCAGCTGGCGAAGATGTAGGGCAGGCGCGCCGACAGGTTGGCGCTGGCGGTGGCGTCCGGGTCCTCATAGGCCTTGGGCTGATGCAGGGTCTGGGCGCCGATGAAGGTGGCCTGGTCGGTGTTCTTGCGGTGGATCAGCGGCAGCAGGCCAGCCTTGGAGAGTTCCGCTTCGCGCCGGTCTGAGATGGCGATCTCAGTGGGGCACTTGGCGTCCATCGAGCCGTCGTCGGTGGGGAACAGCGCCGTTGGCAGGTCTTCCATGGTGCCGCCGCTTTCGACGCCGCGGATGCGGGTGGTCCAGCCGTAGGTCTTGAAGGCCTCGGTGATCCGCACGCCCATGCCGTAGGCGGAGTTGAGCCACAGGTAGTTGTCGTGGTTGCCGCCGTCGGTGCTTTCCTCGAAGGCGAACTCCTCCACCGGCTCGCTGGTCGCGCCATAGAGCCGGCGGCCCAGGAACCGCGGCATGGTCAGGCACAGGTAGCGGCTGTCGTTGGACTCGCGGAACGAGCGCCAGGCCATGTAGTCGGTGGCCTCGAACTGCTTGCCGAGGTCGCGCGGATTGGAGAGCTCCTGCCAGCTGTCCATGCCGAGCAGCTTGGAGTCCGCGGCCGCGATGATCGGCGCGTGCGCCGCCGCCCCGATCTTCGCCAGGCCCTTCATGATCTCGATGTCGGGGCCGGAATGGTCGAAGGAATAGTCGCAGATGAAGGTCCCGAAGGGCTGGCCGCCCAGCTGGCCGAACTCGGCCTCGTAGATCTTCTTAAAGAGCGGGCTCTGATCCCACGCCGCATCCCGGAACTGGCGCAGCATCCGCCGCGTCTCGTCCTTGGAGATGTTCATCACCCGGATCTTCAGGTCCTTGCCCGTCGGGGTGTTGATCACCAGGTACCAGAGGCCGCGCCAGGCGGACTCCAGCTTCTGGAAATCGGGGTGGTGCAGGATCTGGTTGATCTGCTCGGTCAGCTTGGCGTCCAGCGCCGCCTTCATCGCGTCAATCGAGGTGAAGACGTCGTCGCCGATCATCTTGGAGTCGGTCAGCGCCTGCTGCGCCAGCGTCTTGACCGCCGCGTCGATGCGCGAGGCGCGCTGCTCGTTGGCCGGCCGGAACTCCTTCTGCAGAAGCGCCGAGAAATCGTCGAGACCCGTGGCCTCGGCGAGGCCGGCTGAGGCTTCCTGAACTAGTTCTTGCGCCATCTGCGCCCCTCCACCCGATTACTTGGACCTTGTTTACGCCTTGTCGGCGCCTTCGTCGGCGGCCGGCGCGTCATCGGCCGGCGGCTTGGCTGCGGCCAGGGACTTCAGAAGGTCCGGATCCTTCAGCACCTTGTCGATCAGGTCCTGGGCGCCGTCCTTGCCGTCCATGTAGGCCAGCAGGTCGTTCAGCTCCTGACGCGCGTCGAGGAGCTTCTTGAGGGCCGGGACATTCTGGGCGATGCGGCCGGGCGAGAAGTCGTCCAGCGAATTGAAGGTGAGGTCGACGCCGAGCTTGCCCTCGCCGCTCAGGGTGTTTTCGACCACGAACGCCGCGCGCGGGGCGATCGCCTCCATCTTCTGTTCGAAGTTGTCCATGTCGAACTCGACGAAGTCGCGCTTGTCGAGGGACTTCTTCTCGACGTTCGACTTGCCGGAGAGGTCGCTCATCACCCCGACGACGAAGGGGAGCTCCACCTTCTGGCGGGACCCGAAGGTTTCGACCTCGTATTCGATGTGCACGCGAGGCGCGCGATTTTCCTTGATGAACCTTTGCCCGCCCTTGGCCATCCTGGTCCCCCCTGAAGCCGAACTTTCGAAAATTATCCTACGAACGCAACGGAATGCGCTCAATCGCGCGACGTCAAGATTAATCGCCCGAGCGCTGGTAATTGAGCACCTTTCGAGCCTGATCCAGGCTGTCGGGGGCGATGTCCTGCAGGATCGCCAGGAAGTCGAGGTTCACCCACTCGCGCGCCCTCTGCAGCAAGAGCAGCACGGGGCTGGTGGGCTCTCGCCGGCGGTAGTAGTCGGCGACGGCGTCCAGCGCCCGGATCACGTCCTCGCGGGTCTGCACCTGGCCGCCGATCCTTGGGCCCACATCGCCGCCCGCCGGCTGTCCGCCGTCGGCCGCCTCGGCCGCCGCCTGCTCGGTCTCCTGGGTGACGGCGCTGGTGACGAAGGCGCTGATCGCCTTCCTGATCTCGGCGATGGCGTCGTAGGTGGGGCGGAAATTGGTGGCCTCGCCCCCCTCGCCCTTGCCGGTCAGCACTCCGTCGACGCGCTTGATGGCCCCCTCGATCCGCGAAAAGGCCTCCAGCGCCGCCGCCAGGTCGGCGTCCGAGGTCTCTGCGAGCGCGGCGCGGAACATGCCGTAGCCGTCCTCGGCCTCGGCGCCCGCCGCGAAGCGCTTAAGGTCCGCGGCGGTGAACCGGCCGAGCCGCGGGTGCTCCAGGATCGCCGTCCGCTCCAGCGGCGCCAGGAAGTCGCCGATGGTGGTCAGGGAATCGCACGGCCCCTTGCGGCCCTGGAAGCCGTATTCCTCCAGCTGCGGATGCACCGTGTCCCAGAACTGCTCGAGCAGCCCCGCCAGGTACTCCACCCCGATCTCGACGGTGGCGAGCTGGCCCATGCGCGCGCCGGCCCGGGCCAGGTAGACAGCCAGCCAGACATCCTTGGTGCGCCCGCTCTGGGCCTCGATCAGGCTGACGATGTTGCGCCAGTCGATGTCGGCCGCCGCGGCGGTCTCCCCGGTCGTGTCGATGGAGACCGAGCCTTCGAAGGCCTGTTCGATCTCCTGGCGCTCCGGGTCGTAGGCCAGGTCCTCGCCCGCCGGGCTTTCGTCGGAAACCGGCGCGAGGAGGCGGTCGAGGTCGAGGGCCATGGCGTCAGGCTCCGGGCAGGGCGCGGGCGCCGTCGCCGATCACGTCGAACGGGGCCCAGTAATAAGGATGGGAGAGCAGCGGGTCGGCCTGCAGGGCGGCCTGGGCGCGCTGCAGGCCCTCGGCCTGGGTCGGCGCGCCAGAGGCGAAGAGGCCGGTCATGACCCGCACCGCCGAGGCCGAGTCCACCGACCAGTGCGACACGATCAGCCCGCGCGAGCCGGCGTAGATCATCGCCCGGGCAAGGCCGCCCAGGGCTTCGCCGCCGCCGGCGAGGCCCGTGCGGGCGGCGCTTTCCGAGCCGGCGCCGCCGGTGTCGCAGGCCGCCAGCACCACGAGGTCGGCGTCGAGCTGGATTTCAAGGATCTCGCTCATGTCGAGGAGGGCGTCCGAGCCCGCCCCGCCCAGCGAGGTGACCAGGGCCGGCTCCGGCAGGCAGCCTTCCGGCTGCGGCAACAGACCGTGGGTGGCGAAGTAGAGCACCCGGTAGTCGTCGAGGTCGTCGCGCGACTTGATGGCCCCGTCGTTGAAGGCGTCGCCCAGCACCACGTCGTTCGGCGCGCCAAGGCTGGCGCCCACCGCCCGCACCTCCTGCCCGGTCTCCGGCAGGGCGGGGATGTCCAAAAGGGCCGTGCGGGTCGGGCTGCAGACCGCCTCCATGCTCGCCGAGCGGCGCCCCGGCAGGGCGGTGAGCGAGGCGTAGGCGGCCGGCTGGCTGCGCGGCAGGTCCGGATCGCCGAAGCCCAGGAAGTTGCGGCTGGCCTTCGACGGCGCAAAGGCCCGCGACTGCAGGAAGCTCGCCCCCGAGACCACCAGGGAGGAATCCATCTTGGTGCTCAGCCAGGCCACGTCACGATAGTCGGGCGCCGCGCCCGGGCGCTTGCGGCTCTGCATCAGATCGACGCTGGCTTGGTCGGTGACGAAGGTCGAGACCGGCAGCGAGATCAGCGCCCCGTCCGGCTCGTAGATCAGGTGCCGTGCAGCCAGGAGGTCGCCCTTCACCGGCCCGAACAGCTGCTCGAACAGCGCCTGCGAGGCCGCGACGTCGAAGGCCGGCAGGCTGTCCTGCGCCTCGAACGGCGCGCGCAGGGCGTCCACCGCCGCCTCCACCTGCGCCCGCGGCAGGTCGATGGCGTAGGGCTTCACCGCCTGCGGGGTGACCAGAACCCCGTAGCTGCGCCCTTCGAGGACCAGCACCTTGGCGTAGGCCTCGTCCGGCCGCAGCGCCTTCTGGATCGCCGCCGCCGGCGCGGCGGCCGCCACCAGCTGGTTGTAGCGCGGATTGACCGCCAGGAGCTCGCCTTCCAGGGCGTCCGCCTCGGCCTGCAGGGTCTTCAGGTCAGCGTCCGCCCTGACCTGGGCGGCCTCGTCCGCGTCGCCGAGCGCCTGGGCCATGGCGATGCGGCTCTCGGCGATCTGCACGTCGCGCTGGGCGTCCTGCAGGGCGCGGGCGAGGCCCGCAGTCTCGTCGTCGCCGGAGGCCACCTGCGCGGCCAGTCGGCTGATGGTGCGGGCGGTGGCGTTGGAGATCGCCGCCTGGGTGGCTTCGAAGAAGCGCGCCGAATAGGCCGGCGCCTGCTCGGGCCGGCTGGCCGAGAGCTGCAGCAGGAGATCGAAATAGGGCTGGGCGGCGTCCGCCGAGGCGCCGAAGCCGCCGCGCTGCTCGTTGAAGATCGCCATCGCCCGCTCGAAGGTCGCCAGGGCCTCGTCCTGGCGCCCGGCCGCGCCCTGCGCCGCACCCAGGTCGAGCAGCAGCGCGCCCTCGGCGGCGCTGCCAGCGTGGCGGGTGCGCAGCACGCTGACGGCGCGGTCGTAGCCGCCGGCCGCCTCGGCCGGGCGTCCGGCCCGCATGTCGAGATCGGCGAGGTCGGCCTCGATGCGCGAGCGCAGGCGCG
>DASPLZ010000307.1:0-21768 GCA_035627295.1 Phenylobacterium sp.
GATCTCGCGCATGGCGGCGATGCAGGCCCAGGCGCGGTCCTTGTCCACCGGCGGGAAGTCGAAGCTGGCGCGGCGGGCGTCGTTTGGCGCCGCCGAGCCCGGCCCGAACTTGCCCGAGAGCAGGCCGCCGGCCAGCGGCGACCAGACCATCAGGCCGAGCTTCTCGGACGTGAGCATCGGCGCGAGCTCCCGCTCCAGGTCCCTCCCGGCGATGGAGTAGTAGGCCTGCAGGGTTTCGAACCGCGCATAGCCCTTGGCCTCGGAAATGCCCAGCGCCTTGGCGATCTTCCAGGCCGTCCAGTTCGAGACGCCGACGTAGCGCACCAGGCCCTGGCGGGTGAGGTCGTCGAGCGCGCGCAGGGTCTCCTCGATCGGCGTGACCGTGTCGTTGCCGTGGATCTGGTAGAGGTCGATGTGGTCGGTCTGCAGGCGCTCCAGGCTGCCCTGCACCGCGTCCATGATGTGCCCGCGCGAAGCGCCGCGGTCGTTCGGCCCCGGCCCGAACTGGCCGAACACCTTGGTGGCGATCACCACGTCGCTGCGCTTGACGCCGAGGTTCTTCAGCGCCTGGCCGGTGAGCCGCTCGGACTCGCCGAAGGAATAGACGTCGGCGGTGTCGATGAAGTTCACCCCCGCCGCCAGCGCCTTCTCCATGATCGCATCGACATCCGGCTGCGGCAGGGCGCCGATCGCCTTCCACATCCCGGCGTTCTCGTTGCCGCCGAAGGTCATGGTGCCGAGACAGATCTCGGAGACGTAGAGGCCGGTGCGGCCGAGCTGGTTGTATTTCATGGGAGTGCGCCTTTAGGTGCAGCAGCTGAGAGAGAGCTGCGCCTTAGATATGCCGACGATCTCATGGTTCTATGGCATCGCCATCAGAATGTATCTGAACGACCATCCGCCACCGCATTTTCATGCGTACTACGGCGGCCAGGTCGCCATGATCTCCATCGAAACGGGGGAGATCCTTGTAGGTCGCCTACCGCCCCGGGTGCTCCGGTTGGTGGAACAGTGGCGAAGGGCTTATATTGGCGAACTGAGAGAGACTTGGCGGCGAGCCGAGCGCGGCGAGTCCGGATCGCTCGGTCGCATACCTGGGTTGGATGAGGCATGATCCGCGACGTAGTGCATGTCCGCAGTTTTGAGCGAACCGGCCCTTATCGCCTGAGGCTGTCGTTTACCGATGGGCTGTCCGGCGAATGGGACTTCTCCGAGCTTTCGCGTGATCCGAGGCCAGTAACGGTCCCTTTTCGCGACCCAGATTTTTTCGACAAGGTGTTCTTGGACTTTGGCGCGCTGACCTGGCCCAACGGGTTCGACTGGTGTCCTGACGCGCTCCACGCCGACATGGAAGCCGCCGGCGCCTTATCTTTCGAGACGGCGACGGCTTAGAGCCCCTTCAAAATCCCCTCGACCATCTTCTTCGCATCGCCGAACAGCATCATGGTGTTGTCGCGGAAGAAGAGCTCGTTCTCGACGCCCGCGTAGCCCGCGCTCATGCCGCGCTTGACGAAGAGCACCGTGGCGGCCTTCTCCACGTCGAGGATCGGCATGCCGTAGATCGCCGATTGCGGGTCCGTCTTGGCGGCCGGGTTGGTCACGTCGTTGGCGCCGATCACGAAGGCGACGTCGGCGGTCGGGAACTCGGCGTTGATGTCCTCCAGCTCGAAGACCTCGTCGTAGGGCACGTTGGCTTCGGCCAGCAGCACGTTCATGTGGCCGGGCATGCGGCCGGCGACGGGGTGGATGGCGTACTTCACGTCGACGCCCTCCTCCTTCAGCTTGTCGGCCATTTCGCGGAGCGCGTGCTGCGCCTGGGCCACGGCCATGCCGTAGCCGGGGACGATGATCACCTTGGAGGCGTTCTTCATGATGAAGGCCGCATCGTCCGCCGAGCCCTGCTTCACGGGGCGGGTTTCGACCTTGCCGCCGGCCGCCGCCGCCGCATCGTCGCCGCCGAAGCCGCCCAGGATCACCGAGACGAAGCTGCGGTTCATCCCCTTGCACATGATGTAGCTGAGGATGGCGCCCGACGAGCCCACCAGGGCGCCGGTGATGATCAGGGTGATGTTCTCGAGCGTGAAGCCCAGCGCCGCCGCCGCCCAGCCGGAATAACTGTTCAGCATCGAGACCACGACCGGCATGTCCGCCCCGCCGATCGGGATGATCAGGGTGATCCCGATCAAAAGGCTCAGGCCGAAGATCGCCCAGAAGGCCCAGAGCGCCTGGCCGCCGCTCAGCACCAGCACGACGATCAGGCCGACGATGGCCGCGGCGATGGCGATGTTCAGCAGGTGCCGCGCCGGCAGGAGGATCGGCGCGCCGCTCATGTTGCCGTTCAGCTTGGCGAAGGCGATCACCGAGCCGGTGAAGGTCACCGCCCCGATGGCGAGGCCCACCGAGAGCTCCACCAGGGAGAGGCCGTGCACATGGCCGGTCGCCGGGTCGAGGATGCCATAGGCCGCCGGCGTGTAGATCGCCGCCACGGCCACCAGGCAGGCGGCCATGCCGACCAGGCTGTGGAAGGCCGCCACCAGCTGCGGCATCGAGGTCATGGCCACGCGGCGGGCGATCAGGGCGCCGATCCCGCCGCCGACCGCCACCCCGCCGACGATCAGGCCGAGGGTGACCGCGTCCAGCGCCCCCTGGCCCCAGAGGGTGGCCAAGGTCACGCCCACGGCGATGGCCATGCCGATCATGCCGTTGCGGTTGCCGGCCTGGCTCGACGCCGGGCTGGAGAGGCCGCGCAGGGCGAGGATGAAGAGGACGCCGGAGACCAGGTAGGCGAGCGCGGCGATATTGGCGTTGATCACGTGTTCGCCCCCCCGGGCGTCTGGCGACGGTCGACGCCGTCCCAGGCCGTGCGGTTGCGCAGCACGGCGTAGGCCTGGGCGATGACGGCGAGGTTCAAGAGCAGGATGGCGACGAAGACGTTGGTCCCGGGCCCGGTCTCACGCAGGATCGCCGGCCCCTGGAAGAGCGCGAGGCCCGTCAGGAACAGGCCGAGCCCGTTGAACAGGCGGACCACCCGCGGCTGGCGCGAGACCATGTAGGCATAGACAGCCAGGGCGCCGACCGCGCAGGCCAGGCTGAGCCAGCTGAGCGCTGCGCTCGCCAGGTCCACCGTCAGCGGTCCTTCTTCTTGTACATGGCCAGCATCCGCTGGGTGACCAGGAAGCCGCCGAAGATGTTGACCGCCGCCAGCGCGGCGGCGAGCGCGCCCGCGCCCTTGGAGATCCACACCCGCCCGGCGGCCTCGGCGTCCGGCGCGCCGTGCGCCGCGGCGGCCAGCAGGGCGCCGACGATGATCACCGAGGAGATGGCGTTGGTCACCGCCATCAGCGGCGTGTGCAACGCGGGGGTCACGCTCCAGACCACATAGTAGCCGACGAAGATCGCCAGCACGAAGATCGCCAGGCGGAAGACGGTGGGGTCGACGGCGGAGATGTCCATGGTCGGGTCCTTAACCTCGGCCGATCCTGGCCCTGCAGACGCGCACGGCGTCAGGCCTTCGGCTTGGGGCTGCGCTTGACGGCGGCGGCCGCGGGCTTGGGCTTCGCTGCAGCGGCCCTGGGCTTGGCCGCGGGCTTGGAAGCCGCGGGCGCCTTGGTGGGCGTCGCGGCGGGCTTGGCTTTCGTCGTCGCCTTCGCCGCAGCGGGCGCGGTCGCCGGCAGCGCCGGGTGCACGACCTTGCCGCCGGTGCAGACCAGGGCCGCCTTGAGGATCTCGTCCTCGTAGTCCGGCGCGAACTGGCCATCCTTGTCGAGCAAGAGGCCGGCGAAGGCCACCAGGTTGCGGGCGTAGAGCGCCGAGGCGTCCGCGGCGATGCGGCCGGGCAGGTTCGTGTAGCCGACGATCGTCACCCCGCCGGGCGTGACCACCACCTCCCCGGCGCGGGAGCCCTCGACGTTGCCGCCCTGCTCCACGGCGATGTCGACGATCACCGAGCCCGGCTTCATTGAGGCCACCTGCGCGGCGCTGACCAGCCTGGGCGCCGGGCGGCCAGGGATCAGGGCGGTGGTGATGACAATGTCCTGCTTGGCGATGTGGCCGCTGACCAGCTCGGCCTGCTTGGCCTGGTATTCAGCGCTCATCTCCTTGGCGTAGCCGGCGGCGGTCTCGGCGGCCTTGAACTCCTCGTCCTCGACGGCGACGAACTTGGCCCCCAGGCTCTCGACCTGTTCCTTCGCCGCAGGACGCACGTCGGTGGCGGTGACCACCGCGCCGAGACGCCGCGCCGTGGCGATGGCCTGCAGGCCCGCGACGCCCGCGCCCATCACGAAGACCTTGGCCGCGGCGACGGTGCCGGCGGCGGTCATCATCATCGGGAAGCCCTTGCCGTAGGCGAAGGCCGCCTCGATCACCGCCCGATAGCCGGCGAGATTGGCCTGCGAGGATAGGGCGTCCATCACCTGCGCGCGGGTGATGCGCGGCACGAACTCCATGGCGAAGGCGCTGGCGCCCTTGGCGGCCAGGGCGTCCACCGCCGTGCGGTCCTGGTGCGGATTGAGCAGGGCGACGACCAGGGCGCCCGGCTTCAGGGCGGCGATCTCGTCGGCCTCCGGGCTGCGGACCTTGAGCAGCACGTCAGCCTTGCCGACCGCGTCCTTGGCCGACTTCGCCAGCGTCGCGCCGGCCTCGGCGTATTCGGCGTCGGTGCAGGCGGCGCTCACGCCTGCGCCCTGTTCGACGGTGACGGCGAACCCCGCGCCGATCAGCTTCTTCACCGATTCAGGAGTGGCGGCGACGCGGGTCTCCCCGGCTCGGCGTTCCTTGGTGACGGCGATCGTGGGCATGCGCAGAATCGTCCCCCCGAGGCGATGCGCTGGGACCTTAGGAACGGCCCTCTAGCCTGTCCAGCGCGCGGGGCGCCGCAGGCGTCAGTGCGCGGAAGTCTTCTTCTCGGCGAGCACCAGGGTGCCCAGCACGATCAGCACCACGGCGGTGATCGCCCCGGCCAGGAAGCCGGCCGGCGTGCAGAACCACAGCACCAGGGCCACCAGCCCGGCGGCCAGGTACAGCGAGCCCCACTTGGTCAGGCCCATGAACAGATGGAACGTGGACTCCTGCATGGAGATGTCCATCTCGCCGCGGTGGTACTCGTCGTGCGCCGGGTCGGCCATGGGTGGGGAATCTCGTCTATGGGCTTTGTGGGTGGCTGCTACACCACCGGCGGAATCGGCTCAAGGGCGCGGAACGGCCCTGCGTGGTTCGAGACGCGGCTTCGCCGCTCCTCACCATGACTAGACCCTGCTGACTTAGTCATCCTGAGGAGGTCGCGATAGCGGCCGTCTCGAAGGACGCACCACCAACCCGCCTCACCCCGCCGCCGGCGGCCAGCCGGCCAGGAGGGCGCGGATGGCCGCGACCAGCGCCAGCGGCTGGTCGACCATGACGTGGTGGTGGCTGTCGGGAATCTCGATCTTCAGGACGTCGGCCGGCAGCTGGCTGGGCCCCATGCCGCCGGAGCGCTGCAGGATCGCCGAGTTGGCCCCGTAGATGTGGGCGAGCGGGGTCTTCACCGCCTCCCCATGCGGCATGCCGTCCATCGCCGAGCGGTCGAGCTTGGCCCACATCTGCGGGTCGAACCGCCACGTGTAGCCCACCTGCCCGTCCTCGCCCGTCACCTCCTTGAGCGAGCGGCGAGCGATGAAGTCGGCGATGTAGAAGTTCTCCACCGGCTGCGGCGGCATGAAGCGGAAGCGGGCCAGGGCCGCCTGCATGGTGGGATAGACGCGGTTCGGCTTGTCGGCGGTCGGGATGTTGCGCACGCGCTCCTGCTGCATCTGGCGCATCCGCTGGCCCTCGGGCGAATCCGGCGGCGGACCGCCGAAGCCGGTGTCCACCAGGATCGCCGCGCGCATCCGCTCCGGATAGCGCATGGCCGCGTAGAACACCTGGCCGCCGCCGAAGGAGTGGCCGATGTAGATCGGCTTGCCGGCCTCATAGAGGCCCGCCGCATGGGCGCACTCGTCGGCCTCGACCGCAAAATCCGTGAAGGAATAGGTCTCGCGCCAGTCCGAGGCGCCCATCCCCGCCAGCGAGATCGAGGCGACCCGGTAGTCCTTGGCGAGCAGGGGGGCGATGAAGCTCCACCAGTCGGCATGGGCGCTGTTGCCGTGCACCAGGAGGAGGCCCGGCTTGCCGAGTTCGCCCCAGGTCAGCATCTCGATCCGGCCGCCCTCGATGTCCACCAGGCTGCGCTCCGGCTCGATGGCGATGGCGTCCTTGAACCACTGCGGTGCCTCGGGCGGCTCACCGTTGAATTTCGCCAGCGGCGCCTGGACGTTTTCCGGCAGTTCGGGTTCGACCGGCGTCGGCCGGTCGTCGTAGGGGGCTTCGGTCTGGCTCATGCGGTCTCTGGAATATCGCCCTTGAGCGTGCGGCCGCCGAAATGCGGCTGGCGGCGGACCACGCCCTTGTAGACCCCTGTGCCGGTCATCAAGAGGCGGTCGGCGCACCAGATGCGGCCGCGCACGGTGTAAATATCATCGACTTCGGAAATGATGTCCGAGGCTCCCTCCACCCAGTCGCCCATGTGCGCGCCGGAGAGGAAATCCGTCGTCAGCCTGACCGTCACCCAGCCCACCGAGCGGTTGGACGAGATGACCCTGCCCCAGGCCATGTCGGCGAAGCTCGCCAGCATGCCGCCGTGGCAGTTGCCCATGCCGTTGGCGTGATGCTCCTCGACACGGAAGCCCATGGTCTCGCGCCCGTCGGGATGCCGCTTGGAATAAAACGGCCCCACGGTGCGGCCGAAG
Organism: Phenylobacterium sp.; assembly: GCA_035627295.1. Classification (GTDB taxonomy): domain Bacteria; phylum Pseudomonadota; class Alphaproteobacteria; order Caulobacterales; family Caulobacteraceae; genus Phenylobacterium. The sequence goes on from DASPLZ010000307.1 coordinate 6,762, forward strand.
CCCCGCTGCCAGAGGTTGATCTCATAGCCCTCGGGAACGACGGCGGCCTGGGAGGGAGTCAGGTCGTCGGACATCCGGGCGTGATGAACGCCCGTTTGAAAAAGCGCAAGCGTGTTGCGCCCTCAGCGGGCCTGCGCCGCAAGAAGGTCGCGCACCCGGTGCAGGTCCTCGGCGATGTGGCAGCAGAGGCCCCGCATCTCCTCGGTCGGGTCGAGCAGGTCCGGCACCATGACGGCCATCATCCCCGCCGCATGCGCCGCCCGCACGCCATTGTGCGAGTCCTCCAGCACCAGGCAGTGCGCCGGCTCCACCGCCAGCCGGGCGGCGGCGGTGAGGAACGGGTCGGGATGCGGCTTGGCCTGGGCGTAGTCGCCGCGCGCGACGATGGCGTGGAAGCGCTCCGGCAGGCCGTGCGGTCCCAGCGAGCGGCTGACCGCCTCATGGCTGGAGGAGGTGGCGACGGCGCGCGGCAGGGCCAGGCGGTCGAGGTCGTCGAGCAGCTCCAGCACGCCGGCCTTCAGGCAGAGGCCGGCTTCGGCGACCTGGGCGTAGAACCGCTCGGACGAGGCCTCGGCGAAGGCGTCGGTGTCGAAGTCGGCGCCGAAATGCTCGCGCAGGATCGCCTCGCCGAGCGTCCAGGAGGTGCCGATCATGCGGTGGAAGACGGCCTGCGGCAGCTCGAACCCGCCGTCGGCGGCGGCGGCGAACATGGCGTCGCGGAAGACGACTTCCGAGTCGACGATGAGGCCGTCCATATCGAAGAGGACGGCGTGGACTTTGTTGGGAAGGGCCATGGCGCGGGCTATCCGAGTCGCGCCGCCCGCTCAACTGAACTTGCGCTTCAGGCGGTTACGAAGTCCTCGAAGCGGTAGCCCTGGAAGTAGAGCACCGCCGTCAGGTCCGCATGGTCCACCCGTGCGCCCGCCTCGGCCGCCACCACGGGCTTGGCGCGGTAGGCGACGCCCAGGCCGGCGGCCTTGATCATGGCCAGGTCATTGGCCCCATCGCCAATCGCCACCGCCGCGGCCGGGGTGACGCCGAGGGCCCCCGCCTCCTCCTGCAGGGCCGCCAGCTTGGCCTCCCGCCCGAGGATCGGCTCGCCCACCGCGCCTGTCAGCAGCCCGGCCTCCTCGCCGAGCGTATTGGCCCGGTCCGCCTGGAACCCCGCCGCCTCGGCCACCCGCTGGGTGAAGAAGGTGAAGCCGCCGGACACCAGCACGCACCGCGCCCCGCCACCCGCCATGGTCCGCACCAGGGTCCGCGCGCCGGGATTGAGCCGCACCCGCTCGTCGTAGCAGCGCTGCAGCGACTCCGCCGAGAGCCCCTTCAGCATCCCCACGCGCTCACGCAGGGCGCCTTCGAACTCCAGCTCGCCGCGCATGGCCCGCTCGGTGATCTCGGCGATCTCGGCCTTCCGGCCGGCGTAGTCGGCCAGTTCGTCCAGGCACTCGCAGCCGATGATGGTGGAGTCCATGTCGGCCACCAGCAGGCGCTTCCTGCGCCCCTCCGGCGGCTGCACGCAGGCGTCCACCGCCCGGCCCTCCAGCGCGCCCAGCACCGCCTGCCGGGCGCCGTCCAGCGTGTGGGCCTCGACCCTCAGGTCCGCAGCGTTCGGGCCGATGAGGTCGCTCGCCTCGACCGTCCCGCCGACGCCTTCGATGGCGTAGCCGGCCGCCTCCATCGCGGCGGAGAGATCGGCCGGATCGGCGGCGACGAGGGTGACGGCGAGCTTCATGGCCCCGCGCGGCTAGGGCGCGGCGGGCGCGGCGTCAACCGCTCAGGTCAGGCCCGGCGGCAGGCCGACCGCGCAGCGCGTGGCGAACCGCTGCATCAGCGCCTCGCCGGAACTGCGCTGGCGCGGGTTGATCCCTTCGAACAGACCCAGCATGTCGTCCACCCCCCGGCTGTAGACCTGGCTCGGCGAAATCCCGCGCATGGCGCCCTCGGCGAAGGCCTCGTCCAGCAGCACCTGGCCCTGCGCGCCCAGCCCCTGCATCACCAGCGCCACCATGCGCCGCTGGTCCGCAGGAAGGCGGGTCAGCACGCCGGGATAGCGCGCCATGCCCTTCTGCATCGCCACCATGAAGACGCCGCATCCGGCCTTGCGCTCCAGGGTCATCTCCGGAGCCTCCGGCGTCGGCGGGGCCTCGGAAGGCTGGCGCGCGAGGGCGGGCTGGGCCATCAGGAGGGCGAGGACGATGGCGGAGGCGGCGAGGCGCATGGCGGGCTCCCTGGGCGATGCGCCCATCGTGCTGATCGCCGGCCCCACGGCAAGCGGCAAGTCGGCGCTCGCCCTGCGCCTGGCCCAGGCGGTCGGCGGCGAACTGGTCAACGCCGACGCCCTGCAGCTCTATGCGGACCTTCGTCTCCTTACAGCACGCCCCTCGGAGGCGGAGGAAGCTCTTGCGCCCCACCACCTCTTCGGCGTCGCCGACGCCGGCGACGGCTGGTCGGTGGGCCGCTGGCTGCGGGCGGCGAACGCGGTGCTGGACGAGATCGCCGCGCGGGGCCGCACCGCCATCGTGGTCGGCGGCACGGGCCTCTACTTCCGGGCGCTGACCCAGGGCCTCGCGCCGACGCCGCAGGTTCCGCAGGCGATGCGCGAGGCGGCGGGGGCGGAGTTCGACCGTCTCGGCGAAGCGGCCTTTCGCGCCCGGCTGGCTGGGGCCGACCCCAATGCCGAGAGCCGCATCGCCCGCGGCGACCGCCAGCGGCTGGTGCGGGCCTGGTCGGTCGTCCAGGCCACCGGCCGATCGCTCAGCGACTGGCAAGGCGAGGCCGAAGGCGCGCTTCCGCCGGCCAGCTGGCGCGCCGCGGCCCTCATGCCGCCGCGCGAGGCGCTCTACGCCCGCTGCGATGCGCGGCTGGAAGCCATGCTGCGCGAGGGCGCGCTCGCCGAGGTCGAGGCGCTCGCCGCGCGCCGGCTCGACCCCGGTCTGCCGGCGATGAAGGCGGTGGGCTACCGCGAGTTCGCCGCCCACCTGGCCGGCCAGGTCACCCTCGCCGAGGCGCTGGAGGCCGCCCAGCGCGAGACCCGCCGCTTCGCCAAGCGGCAGATGACCTGGCTTCGCGGGCAACTTCCGTCCTGGCCGCGAATCGAGGCGGCGGCGCCACAGGATCAATGGGCGCAATTTCTTGCCCTCTATCCCGCCTTGACCGGCTGACGGGTGCGTGCGATCAAGCCTGCCTCGGCTTTTGGAGCACACTCGTGCGCGAACTGCTTGTAATTCCCCGGGCGACCGTAACGGGCTGATCCCCTTCCGATCAGCACGCGACAGGTCGCACGCCCAGCCCCCACCGGGGCTTTTTTTATACCTCAAGGGTCCCTTGCCATGACCGCCCACCAGACCATCGAAGCCCCGACCGAAACCGAGACGCTGAGCGGCGCCGAGATCGTCGTGCGCGCCCTCGTGGACCAGGGCGTGGACGTGCTCTTCGGCTATCCGGGCGGGGCGGTCCTTCCGATCTACGACGCGCTCTTCGCCGAGCCGCGCCTCACCCACGTCCTGGTGCGCCACGAGCAAGGCGCGACCCACGCCGCCGAGGGCTACGCCCGCTCGACCGGCAAGTGCGGCGTGGTGCTGGTCACCTCCGGCCCCGGCGCGACCAATGCGGTCACCGGCATCGTCGACGCGCTGATGGACTCCATCCCGATGGTGGTGATCACCGGCCAGGTGGCCACCCACCTGATCGGCACCGACGCCTTCCAGGAGTGCGACACCATCGGCGTCACCCGGCCGATCACCAAGCACAACTACCTGGTCAAGGACGCCGCCGAGCTGCCGCGGATCATCCACGAGGCCTTCCATATCGCCACCTCCGGCCGCCCCGGCCCGGTGGTGATCGACATCCCCAAGGACGTGCAGTTCGCCAAGGCCGCCTACCAGGGGCCGAACGAGGTCGTCCACGCCCACGACTACCGCCCGCGCACCAAGGCCGAGCCCGGCAAGATCGCCGAGGCCGTCGCCATGATCGCCCGCGCCCGGCGGCCGATCCTCTACACCGGCGGCGGGGTGATCAACGCGGGAACGCGCGCCTCCGAACTGCTGCGCGAGTTCGCGAAGCTGACGGGCGCGCCCGTGACCTCGACCCTGATGGGCCTCGGCGCCTTCCCGGCGTCGGACCCGCAGTGGCTGGGCATGGTCGGCATGCATGGCTCCTTCGAGAGCAACAACGCCATGCACGACTGCGACGTGATGGTGGCCATCGGCGCGCGCTTCGACGACCGGGTGACCGGCAAGCTCGACGCCTTCGCCCCCACCTCGAAGAAGATCCACATCGACATCGACGCGAGCTCGATCGGCAAGAACGTGCGGGCGGACGTCGGCGTCGTCGGCGATGCGGCCAGCGTGCTGGAAGACCTGATCGCCGCCTGGAAGAGCCGCAACCTCTCCACAGACAAGGCCGCGATGGCGGACTGGTGGGCGCAGATCGACAGGTGGCGGGCTCGCAACGGCTTCTGGTACCGGCCGGACGATCAGTTCATCAAGCCGCAGCACGCCATCCAGCGCCTCTACGAACTGACCAGGGGCAAGGACGTCTACATCACCACCGAGGTCGGCCAGCACCAGATGTGGGCGGCTCAGTTCTTCCACTTCGACGAGCCCAACCGCTGGATGACCTCCGGGGGTCTGGGCACCATGGGCTACGGCCTGCCGGCCGCCGTCGGCGTGCAGATGGCCCATCGGGACGCCCTGGTCATCGACATCGGCGGCGACGCCAGCGTGCAGATGACCATGCAGGAGTTCTCGACGGCCATTCAGTACGAGCTGCCGATCAAGATCTTCATCCTCAACAACGAATGGATGGGCATGGTCCGCCAGTGGCAGCAGCTGCTGCACGGCGAGCGCTACAGCCACAGCTATTCGGCCAGCCTGCCCGACTTCGTGAAGCTGGCCGAGGCCTACGGCGGCGTCGGCCTGCGCGCTGAGACGCCCGCCGAACTCGACGCCAAGATCATCGAGATGATCGAGACCCCCCGCCCGGTGATCTTCGACTGCCGGGTGACCAAGGAGGAGAACTGCTTCCCGATGATCCCGTCCGGCAAGGCCCACAATGAGATGATCATGGCCGAGGAAGCCCGCGACCTGGGTTCGATCATCGACGACGCCGGCAGGCGGCTGGTCTGAGGTCGTGCGTCCTTCGAGACGCGGCTTCGCCGCTCCTCAGGATGACGAACGCTGTTGCGCCTCCCGCCTCGTCATGGTGAGGAGCGCGCAGCGCGTCTCGAACCACGCACGACTTCTCGGCCGCCCATAGGAGCCGCCATGCCCGACGACCAACCCGGATCCGTATACGACCTCCCCACCGAGGTCGTGCCTGAGCAGCAGGCCACCTTCGCCGTCCTGGTGGACAACGAGCCGGGCGTGCTGCACCGGCTGGTCGGCCTCTTCGCGGCGCGCGGCTACAACATCGAGAGCCTGACCGTCGCTGAGACCGACCGGCGGGCGCACACCAGCCGGGTCACCATCGTCACCCGCGGCACGCCGCAGGTGCTCCACCAGATCGAGGCGCAGCTGGAGAAGATGGTCTCCACCCGCCACGTGCAGGACGTCACCCGCGATCCCAACGGCGTGGAGCGCGAGCTCGCCCTGGTGAAGGTGCGCGGCACGGGCGCCGAGCGGGTCGAGGCGCTGCGGGTGTCGGACATCTTCCGCGCCAAGGTGGTCGACACCACCATCGAGAGCTTCATCTTCGAGCTGACCGGCGCGCCGGCCAAGATCGACAAGTTCGTGGAACTGATGCGGCCGCTGGGCCTTGTGGAAGTCTCGCGCACCGGCGTGCTATCCATCGCGCGGGGGGCTGAGCGCTTCTAAGCGGAGGTCCTGATTGGCCCCGGCCCGCACCACCCTTCTCGCCCTTCTCCTGACGCCCACCCTCGCCTGGGCGCAGGCGACTCAGCCCACGCCGGCGCAGCCGCAGCCCTCGACCGTCGCCGGCCCGCCGGTCACCGTGCTCGCCGAGCCGCCGCCGCCCGACTGGGTTCCGCCCGACCCCGCCAGCTGGTGGACGGACGAATGGCCCAAGCCCTCCGAGGCCGCCGAGCCCCTCGGCCCGCGGCGGTTGGGCCGCGGCGAACAGCTCACCGCCATCGACAACGGCGTCGGCCCGGACCTCTACCGCCTCTGGGGCCTGCAACCGCTGCAGACCCGCATCATCCGCGGCGACGAGATGATCGTGGAGGTCTGGGTTCGCCCGGCGCGCACCGTCCGCCAGTCGGTGATCCGCCTCTACGTGCGCCGCGACGGCGAGAGCTTCGTGCAGGCCCGCGCGGGCCTCGCCTGCTGCGAGGCCGGCATCGCCCGCCGCGTCGGTTTCGACGCCCAGCTCGCGCCCGGCTGGACAGGGAGGATCCGCGCCCTGCGCGACCTCCCCGCCTGGAACTCCCCCCGTGACGTGGTGGTCGAGGAAGAAGGCGTCAGCGACGCGGTCTGCGTCGACGGCGTCGCCTACGACGTCACCCTGATGCTGCCCGGCCGCGCCCGCCACCTGCGCCGCGCCTGCGACCCGGCCGCCATCGGCGAGATCGCCGACGTGCTGGAGGTCGCCGTCGGCGCGGCCCTGGGCCACGAACCGCGCATCGACGCGGTCTTCAACCGAGGCGCCGACTACGCCAGCCAGCGTCAGGCCTATCAGGCCCTGGTCGCCGGCGGAGGCCGCCTCAAGCCGGCCGGCGTGGTGCGCGAACAGCCGCCCGCCTTCGAGCCACCGCCGGAGCCCGAGCCCGCTACACCGCCCGCGGCTCCTTCGCCACCGACGGCTCAAAGCCCTCCGCCAGCGCCTTCAGGGGATGACGGCCCGTCACCTGGCCCATGATCGAGCCGTTCATCTGGTAGCCGAGCAGCGCCTGCACCCGCGGCGACATGGCCCGCGCCATCTCCGGCGGCACGCCGAGGAAGAAGTTCTCCTGCTGGCGGCCCCAGGGCGGGCAATACTGGTTGGTGAAGGCCCGGCGGGGCTTGTCGCTGCGGTTGGCCCCCGCCCCATGCACCAGTGTCCCCGGCCAGACAGCGCAGGCGCCGGCCGGCATCTCCAGCGAGATCGGCGGCCCGGCATTGGCCAGCTCGGCCTTCACATCGCCCCAGAGGTGGCTGCCCGGGTGGATCGCCGTGCCGCCGTTCTCGGCGGTGAAGTCGTCGATGGCGCAGATCATGGTCACGCCCATCGCCCCGCGCGGCCGGGGCATGGGGTAGAAGCTGTCGTCGAAGTGCATGTCCTGCTGGGCCTCGCCCGGATAGATGCAGATCGCGTGGCTGGCCGAGAGCAGGTAGCCGGGCGCGAGGAACGCATCGAGCAGCGCGAGCAGCCGCGGGTCCTCGGTGACGTCCTCGAACACCTTGCCGCGCGCCACCAGGGTGTAGACCCGCTCGGTGGTCAGGCCCTCAAAGGGGTTGCGCCCCCGGTGCGTGCCGAAGTGCGGGGCAAGGCCGTCGCGCACGGCCTGCAGCCGGTCGGCGCCCAGGAAGTTCTCGATGATGGTGAACCCGTCGCGATTCATCCGATCGACGTGGGCCGCCACGTCGAAATCGCCCGCCGCCGTGCGTTCGATCACTGCTGCCGACATGGCCACACCTCCCTTGTTTTCCCCATTCTACCACACCGCGGTGAAGGGGGCTCGGGCGGCCAAATCCTCCCCCGCCTGCGGGGGAGGATTTGGCCATGCTTTCAGGCGGTCATGGCCGCGACCCAGTTTTCCGGATTCTCCGCGCGGAACCGCGACTTGTCCGCATCGCTCGCCAGCCGCTCGATCAGTTGGGCGTCGTTGTAGACCTGCCCGGTGAAGGTCTCCGGCGTCTGCAAGGCGAGCAGGATCGCGGCCTCCACATAGGAGTCCGGCTTGGGCAGGCTCGGCCGGCGCGCCTCCATGGCCTCGCGGCTGGCCCCTTGCGGGCGGCCGAACAGCAGGCCGGGCGTCTCGATTCCGCCCACCGGCTTCATGGCGTTCACCGCGATGCCCTGGTCCTTCAGCTCGCGGGCGAGGCCGATGGTCACGGCTTCGATCGCCCGCTTGGTCGCGCCGTAGTGCGAGCCGCCGAGCGCGGCCACCGAGGAGATGTTGATGATGTTCCCGCTCTTGCGCGCCTGCATCGACGGCAGGGCGGCGCGGATGCAGCGGAAGGGGCCGTGGACGTTGATGTTGAACTCCAGCTCCCACGACTTCGGCTTGATGGTGGAGATGAAGCCCGCCGGCTGCACGGCGGCGTTGGTCATCAGGATGTCGATCTGGCCCCAGCGGTCCAGCACCGCCTGGGTCATCGCCTCGACGCTCTCCATGTCGCCGACGTTGCAGGTGACGGGGAAGGCCTCGCCGCCCGCCTCCTCCACCAGTTTCGCGGTCTCGTAGATGGTGCCCGGCAGCCGCTCGTCGCTCGGTGCGCGCGGCGATGGCGACCTTGGCCCCCTCGCGGGCGTAGCCCACCGCGCAGTACTGTCCGAGGCCCCGGCTCGCGCCGGTGATGATCGCCACTTTTCCCGCCAGACGTCCGGCCATTGTCGTTCCTCCCAAATGACTTTGTCTTCAATGGGAGAAGGCTATCGCGGCGGAAGGGCGGGCGTAAACGCCCGCCCGCGCTGAAGCCTTAGGGCGTCTCCAGCGGCTTCTGCTCCACCGGCGGCTTCAGGAGGTCGAAGCGGAAGAGCGCCGCGCCGATCAGCGCGCCGACCGCCGGGGCCACAAAGAAGAGCCAGAGCTGGCTTAGCGCCTGCCCGCCGACCAGCACCGCCGGCCCGAAGCTGCGCGCCGGGTTCACCGAGACGCCCGTCACCTGGATGCCGACGATGTGGATCACCGCCAAGGTGATGCCGATGGCCAGCCCCGCGAAGCCCGGCGAGGAGCGCTCGCCTGTCGCGCCCAGGATCACGATCACGAAGAGCGCCGTCATCACGATCTCAAACACCAGCGCGGCCTGCATGGAGTATTCGCCCAGATAGCCCGGACCCCAGCCATTCTGCCCCAGGCCCGCGACGGTCCCGCCGGCCAGCACATAGAGGATCCCGGCGCCGGCCAGCGCCCCCAGGAACTGGGCGATCCAGTGGACCGCCATGTCCTTGGCCGTCATCCGCCCGGCGGCGAAGAAGGCCAGGCTGACGGCCGGATTGACGTGGCAGCCGGAGATCGGGCCGATCCCATAGGCCATGGCGACGATGGCGAACCCGAAGGCCAGCGCGATACCCAGCTGGCCCACATGGTCGCCGCCGAGTACGGCCGCGCCGCAACCGAACAGCACCAGGGCCAGCGTGCCGATGAACTCGGCGATGAATTTGGACATGAAGTGTTTTCCTCTCCTCATCCGCTCCTCTGACGGGAGCCATGGCCAAGCTTTGCGCCTCTTGTCGGAGAGTCGACACAAATTTTTCGCGTGCGTGTTCTCGCAGAGCCGTTCTTCCCCCATTCACCAACAGTCCCTATATTCAGGACGTCCGGTTCGCCGGACTATGGAGATAAACGCGCACGTAATAAGCGGACTGGACCCGGGTGCGATTCCCGGCGGCTCCACCATTCCTTCCCGGGTTATCGCGGGAAGCACGGGGCCGATCAGCATCGACAGACGTGTAAAGGTGTTGGCTTTCTCTCGGCCTGACCCACCGTTCCGGGTCATTAAACTAACTGCGAACGATAACTTCGCTGAGGAAGTCCGCCTGGCCGCGTAATGCGGTTCGGTAGACATCCGACCTAAGTCCTGGGGGTTCAGATCCCCAGGCGGGGCTCGGAGGGGGCCTGCCAACAGAACCCCTCCACTTTCCTCCCATTGCGCCGCAACGCCGCCTTGCGCCGGCCCGCGCAGGCGCTAGGGTTCGCGCCAGTCTTCTTACCGGTATCCGCGACCCCTTCATGCCCTCCGACCCGCCATCGAACGACCTGATGCGCTACGACCTGATGCAGCAGGATGCGCTGCGCGGCGTCGTCAAGGCGGCGCTGAAGCACGTCGCCGCTCACGGGCTGCCCGGCGCGCACCATTTTTACGTGACCTTCAAGACCGCCGCCGCGGGCGTCTCGGGTCCTGCGGACCTGCTGGGCGAATACCCGGACGAGATGACCATCGTCCTGCAGAACCAATTCTGGGACCTGGCGCCGGGCGAGACCTTCTTTTCGGTCACCCTGAAGTTCAAGGGCCAGCCCAAGCGCCTGTCGGTGCCCTACGCCGCCGTCACCCGCTTCTACGATCCCAGCGTCCAGTACCTGCTGCAGTTCGAGGCCCAGGCGACGGAGCCCGCGCCTGAGCCCGAGGGCAAGCCCGCGCCCAAGGCCGCCGAGCCGCCCGCCGACGATGGCCCCAAGGTCGTCCAGCTCGACCAGTTCCGGAAGAAATAAGAGACCGCATGACCGACGTCGCCGAAGCGCCCGCCGAACTCACCGACGACGCCATCCTGCAACGGTTCCTGCGCACCAAGAACCAGCCCACCGGGTCGCAGACCCTGGGCTTTCGCATGGTCGCCGTCAGCCAGGCCGAGAAATCGGTCGAGGTCGAGTTCGAGGCCAAGGCCGAGCTGCTGCTCAATCCCATGAAGCAGATCCAGGGCGGCTATCTCTGCGCCATGCTGGACGAGGCGATGAGCGTCGCCTGCATGGTGGCCTCGGGCATGACGCATGTGGCGCCCACCGCCGAGATGAAGACCACCTTCTTCCGCCCCGCCATGCCCGGCAAGATCCGGGGGATCGGCAAGGTCGCCCGCTGGGGCTCGCGCGTCGCCTTTACCGAGGGCGAACTCTACGACCAGGACGGCCGCCTCCTCGCCAAGGCCACCGGCACGGCGATCCCGACGCCCTTCCAGAGCTACAAGAAGTAGGGCGGCGATGCGGCGGCTGGCCTGGCTCCCGCTGCTCATCCTGCTGGCCTTCGCCGCGCCTGCGCCGGCCGCCAGCCCCTTCGCCGACTGGGCCGCCATCGTCGTCGCCGGCGACTGGCGCGGCTCGCGCGGCGGGCCGACCGAGGCCTTCGACAACGCCCGGCGGGACGTCGCCGGCCAGCTGGTCGAGATGGGGTTCGCCCCGCAGAACCTGCGCCAGTTCTCCACCCATCCGGAGCGCTACAAGGCCGCCAACGCCCTGAAGAGCGATCCCAAGCTGATCTACGCCGAGATGCAGAAGCTGACCGGCCAGGCCAGGGGCGGCTGCCTCATCTACTTCACCTCCCACGGCGCCCCGCAGGGCGTGCTGACCGGCGAAGAGGTGATCGCCCCGCAGATCATGGACGCCATGCTCGACCGAACCTGCGGCGAGCGCCCTACGGTGGTGGTGATCTCGGCCTGCTTCTCGGGGGTCTTCGTGCCGGCCCTGGCCCAGCCGAACCGCATGGTGCTGACCGCCGCCCGCCCCGACCGCTCGTCCTTCGGCTGCGGAGAGACCAACCGCTATCCCTATTTCGACGAGTGCTTCCTGAGCGTCACGCCCAAGGCCCGGGACTTCCCGGGCCTTGCCGGCCAGGTGCGCACCTGCGTGGCCCAGCGGGAGAAGGCCGAGAACATGTCGCCGCCTTCCGAGCCGCAGCTCTACATCGGCGCGTCCCTGCGCCCCACCCTGCCACTGCTCGCCCTGCACGCAGCTTCACCATAAGCGCCAGGAAGCCTTTGCGGGACTCACGGCGGGCTCTATCACAGGGTGAACCGAGCCCGCCTTCCGGACTTCGCCATGCGTTTCCTCCGCGCCGTCTTCGCCGGTCTGCTTCTCGCCGCCCTGGGCGTCGGCGATCTGGCGGCGCAGGCCCCGCCGTCGAAGCCGATCCCCTACGAAGTCTACAACCGCCGCTACCAGCCGGCTCGCCCGCGCCCCAAGGCCGCGCCGCGTCCCGCCGCCACCCCCGACGCCGCTCTCCGACCCGCCCAGTCGCCAGGCCTCGCCCCGGTCACGCCCGCGCCGCCCCAGCCGCCCGGGGCGCGCCTGCCGCCCGGCGCGCCGATCCCGCCGGTGGAGCTGGAAGCCTTCGTCGACGGCGTCGTGCGCGAAGCCATGGCCCGCGACCACATCGCCGGCGTCACCGTCTCGGTGGTGCAGGGCGGACAGGTGGTGCTGAAGAAGGGCTACGGCTTCGCCGACATGAAGACCGGCCGCCGGGTCGACCCGGACCGGACGCTCTTTCGCATCGCCTCGATCTCCAAGACCTTCACCTGGATCGCCCTGATGAAGGAGGTCGAGGCCGGCCGCATCCGCCTGGACCGCCCGATCAACCTCTACCTGCCGGAGCGTGTGCAGGTGCGCGACCAGGGCTACGACAGGCCGGTGCTGGTGCGCCACCTGATGGACCACTCCGCCGGCTTCGAAGACCGCGCCCTCGGCCAGCTCTTCGAACAGGACTTCGACCGCGTGCGGCCCCTGGAGCTCTACCTTCGTCAGGAGCGCCCGGACCGCGTGCGCCCGCCGGGCGTGCTCTCCAGCTACTCCAACTACGGCGTGGGCCTGGCCGGCGAGGCGGTCGCCTATGTCTCCGGCCAGCCCTATGAGACCTATGTCGCGCGCAGCATCCTCCAGCCCCTGGCGCTGACCAGCACCACCTTCCTGGAGCCGCACCCGGCCAAGGCCGGCCTGCCCCCGCCCATGCCGCCGGCGCTCGCCGCCCGGCTCGCCACGCCCTACCGCTGGACGCCCGCCGGCTTCCAGGCCCGCCGGTTCGAGCACGTGATGCACGCCGCCCCGGCCGGCGGCGCCTCGACCACCGCCGGCGACATGGCGCGCTACATGCAGCTGCTTCTGAATGGCGGGACCATCGACGGCGTCGCCATCTACGGCCCGCGTACGGCGGCGGCCTTCAACACGCCCATCGACCCCATGCCGACGGGCGTCAACGGCTGGGCGCACGGCATGATCGAGACCACCCTGCCCGGCGGCTTCCGCGGCTTTGGGCACGACGGGGCGACGATCTCCTTCATGTCGAAGATGGTGGTCTCGCCGCAGCTCGGCCTCGGCGTCTTCGTCAGCACCAACACCGAGAGCGGCGGGCGCCTGGCGCACCTCCTGCCGTTCCGCATCGTCGAGCGCTTCTACGCCGCGCCGAGGCCGCCGGCGGCCGGGTCGCCGGCGCTGAAGGCCGCCGCCGAGGCCTTCGAAGGAACCTATCTGACCACCCGCCGGGCCTATTCCGGCCTGGAGGGCTTCGTCATGCGCATCGCCGGCCAGGAACAGGTCAGCGTCACCCGCGACGGGGTCCTGCTCACCCAGGGCTTCGACGGATCGTCCGAGCGCTTTGTCCTCGACGGTCCGGTCGAAGGCGGCCTCTTCCGCTCGGCCGAGACCGGCGAGGCCATGACCTTCGCCATGCGCAACGGGCGCGCCCGGGAGTTCCGGCCCGCCCAGAACGCAGCGGTGTTCCAGCGCGTGGGGCCGCTCGATCAGACCAGGACGCTGGCCCTTCTCGGCCTGGTCGCATTGGTCGCCGCCGCCGCCACCCTGGTCGGCGCGGCCTTGCGGATCTTCCGCGAAACCCGCCAGGGCCTCGCCCAGCGCCGCGCCAGTCTCCTGCAGACCATCCAGGCCGCCCTCTGGATCATCGCGGGCGTCAGCCTGGCGGTGTATGTCGCCGGCGCCGCCGACCGGGCCAAGGCGATCTACGACTGGCCATCCAGCTGGCTGATCATCGCCTCGGCCTGCGCCCTGGTGGCCAGCATCCTCAACATCCTGACCCTCGTCCTGACGCCGCTCATCTGGCAGGGCGGCCGGCGGGTGGAGAGCTGGAGCGGGCTGCGCAAGTTCGCCTACACCTTCACGGTGCTCATCTACGGCGCGCTCGGATTGCTGCTCCTGCGCTGGGGCGCCCTCTTCCCCTGGAGCGCGTAGACCCGCACTACGATCCGCTCCCGCTCGGCCTCCCGCCGCTCGACCAGCAGCCGCGCCACCTGGGCGTCGTCGTGGAAGACGTAACCCTTGATCGCATCGAGGATCGCCTTGGCGAGGTTGTCGAGGTCCATCCACGGCGGATCGCCGGTGAACTCCATGGCGATCTCCACCGCGAAGTCGCCGAACGCCGGCCGCGAGCCGCGCCACACCTTGCGGAAGAACTCGTAGATCAGCGGCTTGTAGTAGCGGGCCTGGGTCGTCAGGCCGTCGACCACCACCTCGATGGTCCCGTCCGCTTCCCGCGCGCGGACCTTGCCGTGATGCACCCAGCCGTCATCCATGCGCCTTCCTAGAGCGGTCGCGGTTTGCAGTCTCCCCCGGCGCCGCTAAACCACCCGCGACGCTTTGGAGACCCGAGAGATGACCGCGACCCGCACCGAGACCGACACCTTCGGCCCGATCGAGGTCGACGCCTCGCGCTACTGGGGCGCCCAGACCCAGCGCAGCCTCGGCAACTTCAAGATCGGCTGGGAGAAGCAGCCCAAGCCGGTGATCAAGGCCCTGGGGGTCGTCAAGCGCGCCGCCGCCGAGGCCAACATGGCGCTGGGCCGGCTCGACCCGGCCATCGGCAATGCGATCGTCGCCGCCGCGCAGGAAGTGATCGACGGCAAGCTCGACGACCACTTCCCGCTGGTGGTCTGGCAGACGGGATCCGGCACCCAGTCGAACATGAACGCCAACGAGGTGATCTCGAACCGGGCGATCGAGATGCTGGGCGGCGAGATGGGCTCGAAAAAGCCCGTCCACCCCAACGACCACGTCAACATGAGCCAGTCGTCCAACGACACCTATCCCACGGCCATGCACATCGCCTGCGCCGAGGAGGTGGCCCGCTCGGTGATGCCGGCCCTGGAGCACCTGCACGCCGCCCTGAAGGTGAAGACCGAAGCCTTCGCCCACATCATCAAGATCGGCCGCACCCACACCCAGGACGCCACCCCCCTGACCCTCGGCCAGGAGTTCGGCGGCTACTCGCACCAGACGGCCATGGCCGTGCGGCGGATCAAGGAGACCCTCTACGGCCTCTACGAACTGGCCCAGGGCGGCACCGCGGTCGGCACCGGCCTCAACGCCCCCGTCGGCTTCGCCGAGAAGGTGGCCGAGCGGATCGCGGCGATCACGCACCTGCCCTTCGTCACCGCCCCCAACAAGTTCGAGGCCTTGGCCGCCCACGACGCC
>DASPLZ010000308.1:0-3879 GCA_035627295.1 Phenylobacterium sp.
CTCGGCGCGCCGGGCCTGCTTGCGCTGGGCCATGGCCAGCTGGTGCGCCAAGAGTTCGTCGAACGCCAGGCGCCGTCGGTGGCGGGCCTGCGGCGCAAGGTCGGCCTCCGACTTCGGGGCATGCAGCGCGGCCAGGGCCTCGCGCCATGCCGGCAGGCGTTCGCGGGCGACCCACGCGGGGTCCTGCCATTCCGGCAGCTCCGGCGCGCGCGCCAGCGCCTCCAGCGCGAAGCGGCGGACGCTGCGGGGCGGCAGGTTGGCGGTGGCGGGATAGACCGGCTCGATCTCGGGGATGTCGGTCTTGTCGGCGGGCCAGATGTCCGGGTGGACCATCCGCAGTTCCTGGCCGAACCGCTCCACTTTGCCGCCGATGATGCGCGCCGAGCCCTTCGGGTGGCGTTCGGCCAGGTGCGGCCCGATCCCCTTGAAGAAGGCCAGGGTGACGAAGCCCGCCTCGTCGAAACAGCGGATGCGCCAGGGCCAGCCGACCTTGGCCGGCTTCTCGTGGGCGTCGACGGTGACGCGGATCAGCTGGATCTCCTCCTCCATCGCCGTGGCGGTGGTCGCCCAGCGGCGGCGGATCAGGTTGTGCGGCTGGAGGAACAGCACGTCCCGCACGATCGGCCCGGCCACCTTCTCCAGCGCCGGGGCGACGCGCGCGCCCACGCCCTTCAGCGAGGTGATGGGCGCAAAGAGCGGGAAGAGAATCTCGGGCCGCATAGACCTGCAGCATACGCCGCTGGCGCTCTGGCGCGCACCGCCCTAAGAAGCCCGCCCGCTGGGAGGGCGGCTCCGATGAAGGACATCTACGTCGTCGCCCACGCCCAGTCGCAGCACCATGTCCACAAGGTCGTCGGCGGCTGGTTCGACACCGGCCTGACCGACTTCGGCCGCCGGCAGGCCGCCGCGAGCGCAGCGCGCTTGCAGGACTGGATCGGGGAGGGGGCGCCGACGATCGTCAGCTCCGACCTCAAGCGCGCCGCCGAGACCGCCGCCGTGATCGGCGAGGCGTTCGTCGCGCCGGTGGCGCTGGACGCGGACCTGCGCGAGATGAGCTACGGCTCCGCCGGCGGCAAGCCCGACGCCTGGATGCGGGAGAACGAGAGCCACGCCCCGCGCGTTGGCGACCGCATGGGCCATCGCAGCATCCCGGACGGCGAATCCAAGCGCGAGTTCGCCACCCGCATCTACCGGGCGATGGACCGCATCGTCGCCGATCCAGCGCCGGTGCAGGTGGTTGTCACCCACGGGTTCGCCATTACCTTCGTGGTCGCCGCCTGGGTCGGGATGCCGCTCGAGGCGGCCGGCTACATCAACCTCAAGACAAATAGCGGCGGCCTCACGCACCTGCGGGAGGACGATCTGCGTTTCAATCGCGCGGTGCTGCGTCTAAACGACGTGGCCCACCTCGAAGGGCTCAAGTGAAGGACGGTATGGACGAGGCTCGGCTGGGCCGGATCAGGTTCCGCGCCTGGCGGCGCGGCTTCAAGGAAGCGGACCTCATTCTGGGCCCGTTCGCGGACAGCCATGCCCGCGATCTGACGGAAGACGAGCTTAGCGCCTTCGAGACCCTGCTCGAACAGCCCGACCACGACCTCTACGCCTGGATCATCGAGAGCGCCCCGACGCCGGCCGCCTTCGAGGGGCCGCTGATGGCCCGTCTGCGCAAGTTCCGCTTCGAGAGCCTGCAAGCCAGGGGAGGCGATCTTGGCGGGTGACGGCGCCAAACTCGCCGTGCGGCCGGCGGACCTGAAGCGCGTCACGAGCTTCGACGGGCGCCTGGACCTGGCCAATGCGCCGGAGGGCTTCGACGCCCTGGTGATGGCCGACATCGTCAAGGCGCGGGGCGGCCTGTCCGTCTTCGTCGCCCGCGACGGCTCGCGCATGAGCGCCTTCATCGACGCGCTCGGCTTCTTCAGCCCGCAGGCCAGGGTGCTGCGCTTCCCCTCCTGGGACTGCCTGCCCTACGACCGGATCGGCCCCTCGCCGAGCATCGCCGCCGAGCGGATGGCGACCCTGGCGCGGCTGGCGCGCGGGATCGACGGCAAGGCGCCGACCTTGCTGGTCACCGCCGCGCCCGCGCTCCTGCAGCGCGTGCCGCCCGTCGATGCGGTGAAGGCGGCCACCTACACCGCCAAGGTCGGCAACGACGTGGTGGTGGCCGACCTCGAGCGCTACTTCGCGGTTAATGGCTACAGCCGAGCCTCGACGGTGTCGGACCGCGGCGAGTTCGCGATCCGGGGCGGGGTGATCGATGTCTTCCCGCCAGGCGCCGAGGAGCCTGTCCGCCTCGACCTATTCGGCGACACCCTGGAATCCATTCGCGCCTTCGATCCCGAGACCCAGCGCTCGACCAAGCAGCTGCGTGAGATCGAGCTCCTGCCAGTGTCGGAAGCCCTGCTCGACAAGGAGGAGGTCTCCCGCTTCCGCAAGGGCTACGTGGCCGAGTTCGGAGCGCCCGGCGACGACCCGCTCTACGAGACGGTCAGCGAGGGCGGCCGGCGGGCGGGCATGGAGCACTGGCTGCCGCTCTTCTACCCGAAGCTGGCGACCCTCTTCGACTACCTGCCGGACGACGCCCTGGTGGCGCTGGACCACCAGGCCACCGAGGCGCGCGACGAGCGCCTGGCGATGATCGAGGACGCCTACGACGCTCGCGCCCAGGCCGACCGCAAGACCCACTACCACCCGCTGAAGCCCGACGCGCTCTACCAGACCGCCGAGCAGTGGGACGCCGCCCTGGCCGATCGCGCCACGCGGCGGTTCTCGCCCTTCGACCAAGAAGGCGAGCAGGTGGTCGACATGGGCGCGCGGCTCGGCCGCACCTTCGTCGCCGAGCGCAAGCAGGACAGCGTGAACCTGTTCGAGGCTGCCGGAGACCATGCGAAGAAGCTGGCGGGGGAGGGCAAGCGCGTTCTCTTCGCCTCCTGGTCGGAAGGCTCGTCCGAGCGCCTGGGCGGCATGCTGTCGGACCACGGCCTTTCCCGCGTTCCCTTCGCCCCCTACTGGGACCAGGCCAGGGCGGCCGATCCGAAGACGCCGCAGCGGGTGGTGCTGCCGCTCGAAGCCGGGTTCGAGACCGACAGCCTGGCGGTCATCTCCGAGACCGACATCCTCGGCGACCGGCTGGCCCGCCCGCGCCGCCGGCGCCGCGCCAGCAACTTCCTGGCCGAGGCCTCGGCCCTGACGCCGGGCGATCTCGTCGTCCACATCGACCACGGCATCGGCCGCTACGACGGCCTGAAGACGCTCGACGTGCAGGGCGCGCCGCACGACTGCCTGGAGCTGCAGTACGGCGGGGACTCCAAGCTCTACCTGCCGGTGGAGAACATCGACCTCCTCACCCGCTACGGCGCCGAATCCGAGGGCGTGCAGCTCGACCGCCTGGGCGGGGCCGCCTGGCAGGGGCGCAAGGCGCGCGCCAAGGAGCGGCTGCGCGAGATGGCCGAAGGGCTGATCAAGATCGCCGCCGAGCGGGCGCTGCGCGCCACCGAGGAGATCGATCCGCCGCAGGGCCTGTTCGACGAGTTCTGCGCCCGCTTCCCCTACGAGGAGACGGAGGACCAGCTCAACGCCATCGCCGATGTGCTGGGCGACCTCGGCGCCGGCAAGCCGATGGACCGGCTGATCTGCGGCGACGTGGGCTTCGGCAAGACCGAGGTGGCCTTGCGCGCCGCCTTCGTGGTGGCGATGAGCGGCCAGCAGGTGGCGGTGGTGGCGCCGACGACGCTGCTCGCCCGCCAGCACTACAAGACCTTCACCGACCGGTTCGCCGGCTGGCCGGTTAAGGTCCGCAGGCTCTCGCGCCTGGTTGCGGCGGCCGAGGCCGCTCAGACGAAGGAAGACCTCAAGAAGGGCGAGGTGGAAATCGTCGTCGGC
>DASPLZ010000309.1:0-3518 GCA_035627295.1 Phenylobacterium sp.
CAGGTCCAGCTCCGGCGCGATGGCGTTCACGAGCGACGCGGCATTGAGGCTTTCGAAGAGTTCCTCGCCCTGGGTGACCTGGGTCTTCAGCTCCTTGAGCTGGTTGAGCGCGGTCTGGGCCTGCGCCACCAGCTTGGCGTAGCTGGTCGGATCGTGGACGATCATCGCCGCCTGGGCGGCGGTCCCTCCGAGGAGAAGGGCGCAGGCTGCGCCTGCCGCCATGAGTTTCAGCTTCATCGCATCGCCTTTCGGGCCTGGTGGAAGGGGTTCAGCCAGAGGCTGGGGTTATCGCCGTGCTCGGCGCGGACGCGGTCCAAGAGCTCGACCGTCTCGGTCCGGCCGGAAAGGACAGCGAGTTCATCGTCCAGGCCATCGAGCCGCAGCTCGGCGACCACGGAGTTCAGCCCCTGCTTGACGAGGAACTGGCGCGCCTGCGGCGCGAGCTCTTCGCGCACCAGCGCGAACTCGCGCTCGCTCAGCCCGAACCCCTCGACGTAGTCACGGGCGCTGGCGTGCGGATTGGGCAAGAAGACCTTGGTGGCGCACTGCTCGAGGATCGTGTGGGCGATCGGCGAGCGGAGCACATCGGCCGGCGACTGGGTGCCGAACACCATGAACGCGTTCTGCTTGCGGTAGGTCTTCAGTCCATCCTGCGCCAGGTCGCGGAAGGCCTCATCGCCCAGCGCCTTCCAGAACTCGTCGATGTCGACCACGAGCCGCCGACCGTCCACCAGCGCCTGCAGACGATGGAAGAGGTACATCATCACCGGCGTGCGGACCTGGGCGTTGTCCAGCAGGTGGGTCATGTCGAAGCCGACGAACGGGGGATCGAGCGCGAGGGCGTCGGCGTCGTTGTCGAGGACCCAGCCGAGCGCCCCTTCCTTGCACCAGGGCTGCAGGCGCGCCCCGACCCCGCCCGCATCGCGCTGGCCAAGCAAGCTGCGGAGCGCCGAAAGCGACCGCTGGCCCGAGGGGAGGGGCGCCAGCGCGGCGATCGCCGCATCGATGGCCCGCTCGTCCTGCGCCGAGATCGGCTGCGCGGGCGCGCCGACCAGCCGTCGGATCAGCCGGCCGAGGAAGGCACGGTCGCCCGGGGTGAAGGCCAGGGCCTTGAAGGGGGCGAAGCCGGTGGGCTCGCCGTTGCGCAGCGCCAAGTACGCGCCGCCGCAGGCGCGCACGAAGATCTCCGCGCCGCGGTCCTTATCGATGAAGACCTGCTGGACGGCGAGCTTCTCCAGTTGAGCCAGGAGGAAGTTCTGAACGACGGTCTTGCCCGAGCCGGAGGGGCCGCAGATGAAGGTGTGGCCAAGGTCTCCGACGTGGAAATTGAAGTGGAAGGGCGAGCCTGCCGAGGTGCGCAACAGCGCCACCGCCTCGCCCCAGCAATTGCCGTGGGCCTTGCCCGCCGGATAGGTGTGGAAGGGGGCGAAGGCGGCGAAGTTGCGCGTGGTGATCGCCGCCGGCCGCACCCGGTGGCGAAAGGCGCCGGGGAACTGCGCCCAGAAGGCGGCCTCCAGCGCCAGGTCCTCGCGGGCCACGACAAGGCCGGAATCGGCCAGCATCGCCCTCGCCTTGGAGAGGTTCTCGGCCAGGCGCTGGGGCTGTTCGCCATAGACCAACACCGAGGCCTGATGGTCTCCCATGGCGAAACGGCCCGAGGTCAGGTCGTCCAGCGCCTCGCTGAGGCCGGCGATCTGCGAGGCGGCCTGGTCGCGCGCCGAGAGCATCTGGTTCTGCTTGCGCCCCATCACCGCGCGCGCGGCCGCCTTGGAGAGGAAGCTGAAGGACTGGCTGGCGACGAGCGCGAAGGGCGCTGAAAGCAGAGCGTTCCACATTCCCGGGCGGGTGGTCGCCGGATATTCCTTCACGCCAAACATGCCCGCATAGCGCGCCTCTGCCACGTCGCGGATTTCCAGGGCCTCTCGTCCGAAGATCAGGCGCGCCGCATAGGTCGCCTCGCCAAGATGGCCGCGCACCAGGGGGACGCGCTGGCGCTCGCCGGTCAGCACCAGGCGCAGCAGTTCCATCGGTTCGGAGAACCAGACGCCCTCGTGCGCGTAGAGCGCCAGCGGCCGCACGCCGTAGCGGCCCAGATACTGCGCCAGGTCGCGGCCGGCGTCCTGCAGCCTTCGGACCGCATCGGTTTCGGAGGGCGGCGGCGCGCCTCGTCGCGCCCCCAGCCAGGCGCCCGCCCGGTCGGCGACATCGCGCCCGGCGTGCAGCACGATAGTGACGAAGAGCTCATTGACGAACATGCGCCGGCTGGCGAGCCGGTCGCGGTATCGCCGGTCGAGGTCGGCGGCGAAGGCCGAGCGGAACTGGCCGGCTGGGTACCCCTGCTGCTCGCGGCGGACCAGATGGTGCCAGATGGCCAGGCGATCGTCGGCGAGGTTGCGCCAGGCGCTGTTCAGCTTGCCATGCCAGTCGTTGAGATCGCGCAGGTCGGCGGTCTCGAAGCTTGCGCCGTCGAGCTGGAAGGAGATCATCAGCGCCTGGGTGTCGAGGGCCACGATCTGGTCGGTGACGTGGCGCGTGTAAGGAAGGGCGGCGCGCGCCTCGCGCTCGCGCGCCAGCGCATGCCGCGAAGGCCCAAGGGATGCGGCGAGGCTAGCCACGCTGCGCCTCGGCCAGGGTGAAGCGTCGGCGAAGCCGCAGGGGCGTCCTTGAACTGCCGCCCCAGGCCGCGGCGTTTCGCGCCCGGCCCTTGGTCTGCAGGTACATCCAGAGGACCCGGAAGGCGTTGTGGTCGTGCTTGCAGATCGCGCGGAAGACCAGGTGCAGCGCCGGGGCGATCAGCAGCCACGACGGCGAATGGGCGGCCAGGAAGATCGTGGCGGTGGCCATGATGTTGAGGCCCATGGCCTCCATCGGCACGCCCGCGACCATCGCCGGCCGCGTGCAGGCGAGGAATAGCGTGTCCTCGGCCAGGCGCTCGTCGGAAGAGGAGATCATCCGCCGCCGCCTCCGCCGGTGATCAGATCGACGATCGCTGCGGCGCTGAAGATAACGATGATGCCCACCAGGACGGTGCCGGCGCGGCGCAAATCTAGATGACCGAACATCCACGCAATGCCGGTCAGGATGACGGCGATAACCGCTAACCCTCTGATGACATTGTTGTTCAGGAGATCTATCAGGTTCTGGATAAAGCCGCCGATGTCGCCGCCGACCGACTGCGCCAGCGCCGGGCTTGCACTCGCCGCCAGGAGCGTCGCCAGGGTCAGCGCGCGGGCGAGGCTGCAGGTCATGGCTGGGCTCCGTCGCTGGACGTCGGCCGGATGACGAACGGGGCGTGCGAATGCGTCTCCCCGAACACGTCCCAGGCGGGGGAGGGTTGGGAGGCCGCGGCGCTCTCATCGCCCACGGCGCCTGCCGGGGCGAGCGCCGGGATCAACTCGGCGGAGGCCTTGACCACCCTGCCGACGTAGCCGTTGGCCACCCCGCGACGAGCGTCGCCGGTGTTGTAGCGCGAGAGGGCGCGGCGGAGCGCCGCTTGCGCCTCTTCGGGGCTCGCCGGA
>DASPLZ010000310.1:0-11479 GCA_035627295.1 Phenylobacterium sp.
AACGAGATCCAGCGCAACATCATCGCCAAGATGGTGCTGGGCCTCTAACTCTCGCAAGAACACGTAAAATCGCCCGCTCCGGCTTCGGCCGGGGCGGGTCGCGCCACGGGGAAACCAGATGGATTTCAGCTTCACCGAAGAACAGTCGATGCTGCGCGACACGCTCGCGAGCTATCTGGCCGACACCTATGACTTCGACAAACGCCGCGCGGCGCTGAAGACCGAGGCCGGCTGGCGGCCTGAGGTCTGGAAGGCGTTCGCCGAGGAGCTGGGCATTCTCGGCGCGTCGTTCTCCGAAGAGCAGGGCGGCCTGGGCGGCGGCGCGATCGAGAACATGGTCATCATGGAGGAGCTCGGCAAAGCCCTGGTGGTCGAGCCCTATCTCGAGACCGTGGTGATCGGCGGCGGCTTCGCCAAGCACGCCCAGGGCTGGGCTGGGGCCGGGGAGGCGATAGGGAAGATCATCGGCGGCGAGATGCTGACCGCCTTCGCCTACGCCGAGCCGCAGGGCCGCTACAACTGGGCGGACCTGAAGACCACCGCCCGGAAGGACGGCGACGGCTATGTGCTGAACGGCGCCAAGGCCGTGGTCATCGGCGCGCCCTGGGCGACGCACCTGATCGTCACCGCCCGCACCGGCGGCGGCCAGCGGGAGGCGCAAGGGATCTCGGTGTTCATCGTCGAGCGGGGCGCCAAGGGGATCAGCTACCGCGACTATCCGACGGTCGACGGCCGCCGGGCTTCCGAGGTGACCTTCGAGAACGTCTCCGTGCCGGCGGGCGCCCTGATCGGGGCGGAAGGGCAGGGGCTGGCCCTGGTCGACCAGGTGATGGACGAGGCGACCGCCGCCCTCTGCGGCGAGGCGCTCGGCGTGCTGTCCAAGCTGCACCAGGGCACGGTCGAATACACCAAGGAACGCAAGCAGTTCGGCCAGCCGATCAGCCAGTTCCAGGTGCTGCAGCACCGCATGGTCGACATGTTCATCCAGGTCGAGCAGTCGATCTCCATGACCTATATGGCCCACGTCCATCTGGACGAGGACGCCGAGGCCCGCGCCAAGGCCGTCTCGGCCGCCAAGGTGCAGATCGGCAAGGCCTGCAAGTTCGTCGGCCAGAACGCCATCCAGCTGCACGGCGGCATGGGCATGACCGACGAGATGGCCATCGGCCACTACTTCAAGCGCGCGACCATGATCGAAAGCCAGTTCGGCAACACCGACCATCACCTCGCCCGCTACGAGGCCCTGAGCTTCAAGACGGCGGCCTGATCGCGCCAGCGGTTGCCGAACGGCGGGGAAGCGGCCTAAGCGCGGCGCATGGCCCTGCGCGATTTCCTCCTGCTGGTGGCGGTCTGCCTGCTCTGGGCGGCGAACAACATCGTCTCCAAGCTGGTGGTCGACGACCTGGCCGTGCCGCCGCTGTTCTATGCGGCGGTGCGGTTCGCGATCGTGATGGCGGCCACCGTCTGGTGGCTGCGGCCGATCCCTCGCCCGCTCTGGCGGATGGTGGTGGTGGCCCTGCTGATGGGCGGCGGCAACTTCGCCCTGGCGTTTATCGGCCTGAAGACCGCCTCGCCCTCGATGGCGGCGATCGTCATGCAGCTGGGCGTGCCGATCACCACCCTGCTGTCGGTCGTCATGCTGGGCGAGCGGATCCGCTGGCGGCGGGGCCTGGGCATCGCGCTCACCCTGATAGGCGCCCTGATCGTGATCTGGAACCCGCACGGCCTGGCCATGTCCACGGGCCTGGCCTTCCTTTTCGCGGCGGTGGCGGCCGGCTCGCTGGGCGCGGTGATGATGAAGCAGATGGAGGGCATCGCGCCGCTGCGCTTCCAGGCCTGGGTGGGCTTCTGCTCGGTCTGGCCGCTCGCCGCGCTGACCGCGGCGCTGGAGCGCGATCAGTGGGGCCACGCCTTGGAAGTGGGTTGGCCGTTCTGGGCGGCGGTGGTCTTCTCGGCCCTGGTGGTGTCGGTGATCGGCCACACCACCTACTACCTGCTCATCCAGCGCTATGAGGCCAACCTGATCTCGCCGCTCACCCTGATGACGCCGCTGGCCACCATCGGCCTCGGCATCGTGATCACCCATGACCATTTCGACCTTCGCATGGGGATCGGCGCGGCCCTGGCGCTGATCGGCGTGCTGATCGTCGCCATGCGGCCCAACCAGGTGTGGCCCAGGCTGATGGCCATCCGGAACCGCGCGCAATGACCCTGGCCTTCATCGACGCCCCGTCGCCGAACTTCGAGCCGAGGGCCAAGCCGCCGTGGATGATCGTGCTGCACTACACCGGCATGCAGACCGGCGAAGCGGCCCTGGCCCAGCTGCGCAGCGAGGCGGCCAAGGTCTCTTCCCACTACATGGTCGAGGAGGACGGCCGCATCTTCCGCCTGGTCGACGAGGAGCGCCGCGCCTGGCACGCGGGCCGCTCGTCCTGGCGCGGCGAGAGCGACGTCAACACCGCCTCGGTGGGGATAGAGATCGTCAATCCCGGGCACGAGTGGGGCTACCGCCCGTTCCCCGAACCGCAGATCGCCGCGGTGATCGACCTCGTCGCTAACATCCGCACCCGCTGGCTGATCGCCGACCGCGACATTGTCGGCCACTCCGACGTGGCGCCCTCGCGCAAGACCGACCCTGGCGAGTTCTTCCCCTGGAAACGCCTCTCCGAGGCCGGCCACGGCCTCTGGGTCGAGCCGCCGCCCGCCCCTGGCGCGCCGATCGGGGAGGGGGAGGAGGGCGCGGCCGTCTTCGCCTTCCAGGCGGGCCTGACCCGGCTGGGCTACCTGTGCCCGCCGACGGGGACCTTCGACGCCGCCACCGCCGACGTGGTCCGCGCCTTCCAGCGCCACTGGCGCCAGGAGAAGGTGGACGGCATCGCCGACGGCGAAACCCGCGCGCGCCTGATCGCGCTTTTGAAGGTCGCCGACTGATGCATCCCGCGCCCTACTTCCGCGTGGAGGATCGCGAGACCCTGCTCGCCGAGCTCCGGCGTGAGCCGTTCGTCACCGTGGCCGCCGCTCCGGAGGGCCGGCCGATCGTCGCCCACGCGCCGGTGGTGATCCGTGACCTGCCGGAGGGCCTGGCGCTGGATTTCCACGTCGCCCGGCGCAACCGCATGGCGCCCTTCTTCGCCGCGGGTTTTCCGGCGGTGATGGCCAGCCTCGGCCCGCACGCCTACGTCAGCGCTGACTGGTATGAGAACCCGGCCGAGCCCTCGACCTGGAACTACATCCTCGTCGAGGCCGAGGGGCTGGTCGCGCCGCTGGAGGAGATCGACCTGATCGCGCTCCTGGATGACCTCTCGGCCCAGGAGGAGGCGCCGCTGGCGCCCAAGCCGGCCTGGGTGCGCGAGCGGATGCCGCCGGAGCGGTTCGAGATGCTGCTGCGCGGGATCGTCGGCGGCCGGCTCTGGGTGGAGCGGCTGGAGGGGACCTTCAAGCTCTCGCAGAACAAGTCCGAGGCCGATCGCGCCAGTGTCATCGCCGCTTTGGGCGACCATCCGCTGGCGCGGCGGATGAGTTGACGCAGAGGCCCCGCGTCGCCACCTTGCGCGCGGACCAGACGGCCGGGCGATCGCGGGGCTCTTCGGAGTGTCGAGGAAAGTCCGGGCTCCACAGCGGCACGGCGGCGGGTAACGCCCGCCGGGGGCGACCCCAGGGATAGCGCCACAGAAAGCAAACCGCCCCTTCTGGGGTAAGGGTGAAAGGGTGGGGTAAGAGCCCACCGCGGACCTGGCGACAGGGACGGCATGGCAAGCCCCGCCGGGAGCAAGACCGAATAGGGACCGTGCGCCGGGGTTCGCCTCGGCAGGGCCGCCGCCGGCCCGAGCGGTCCGGGTAGGTCGCGAGAACCGCCGAGCGATCGGCGGTCCAGAGGAATGATCGCCCAGGCCCGCCTCGCGGGCTGGACAGAACCCGGCTTACAGGCCGTCTGGTCCCAATCCGCCCCCTACAACCGCCGCACCAGTCGGTCGCTAAACTGGCGAGCGGGCCACTATGCTTAATAAGTTCTCTGTATGTTCTGTGAACAACTAATGACGGTTAACCATGTTTGCATGCGACATCTTTGATTCCAGTCAAAATCGGCCTCGAGAGTCATTGTATCCCATTAAATCCCATGTTAACCCAATCACCGTCGGCTGAGCTTGTCGGGGGACGGGGTTCGGCGACGCATCGGGCGGTCCGCCGGTCGAGGCTTTCGGGGCGGCGATGACGATCGCCGATAGGGCAGGGACGGGATGTTTCTCTCGACGTTCGAGAAGCAGCTGGACGCCAAGCGGCGCATCGTCGTGCCGCAGGAGTTCCGCGCCTCGGTGTCTGGGCCGTTCGACGGCGTCTTCTGCTTCCCCTCCATCGAGGCCGACTGCATCGAGGGCGGCGGCAAGGCGCTGTTCGACCGCTACAATGCGGTGATCGAGGAGCTCGAGTTCGGCGATCCGATCCGTTCAGCGCTGGAGACCAGCGTGCTCGGCGGCATGCGCCAGCTTTCCTTCGACACCGCCGGCCGTATCACCCTGCCCGACAGCCTCTGCGACCAGTTCGGCCTGACCGACTGGGTGGCCGTCGTCGGCCTCGGCGACCGCTTCCAGATCTGGGAGCGTTCGGCCTTCCACGCCCACCGCGCCGCCCAGCGCGACATCGCCCGCGAGGGCCTGGCGGCCCTTCGCGCCCAGCAGCGCGCCGCCCGCGCGGGAGGCGCCGCATGAGCGAGGCGCCCCATACCTCCGTCCTGCTCCCGGAAGTGCTCGACGCCCGGCAGCCTTCCCCCGGCAAGCTCATCGTCGACGGTACATTCGGCGCCGGCGGCTATTCCCGCGCCATCCGCAGGGCTGGCGCCCGGGTGCTAGCCTTCGACCGCGACCCCACCGCGGTCCAGTTCGCCGAAGCCTTCGCCGGCGACGCGGATTTCCGGCTGGTCACCGCGCCCTTCTCCGAGATGGCCGAGGTTGCAGGCGAGGCGGCGGTCGACGGCGTGGCGCTCGATCTCGGCGTCTCCTCCATGCAGCTGGACGAAGCCGACCGCGGCTTTTCCTTCATGCGTGACGGCCCGCTCGACATGCGCATGAGCCTGTCCGGACCCAGCGCCGCCGACCTGGTCAACGAGGCCGAGCCCGCCGAACTCGCCCGCCTCATCTGGCTCTACGGCGAGGAGCGCCAGTCGCGCCGCATCGCCAGCTTCATCACCCGCCGCCGGGCCGAGCAGCCGTTCGAGCGCACTCTGGACCTCGCCGAGGTGGTGGAGCGGGCGCTGGGCGGACGTCGGGGCGCCAAGGTCCATCCCGCCACCAAGACCTTCCAGGCTCTGCGTATCGCGGTGAACGAGGAGCTCTCCGAGCTCGAAGCGGGACTATCAGCCGCGGAGCGCGCCTTGAAGGCCGGGGGGCGACTCGCCGTAGTCACCTTCCATTCCCTGGAAGATCGCATCGTGAAGTCCTTCTTCGCCGAGCGCGCGGGCAAGACGCCCGGCGGCTCGCGTCACCTGCCGCCGCAAGCCGCCAAGGCCGAGCCGAGCTTCGAGCTGCTGTTCGGCGGCGTGCGCGCGCCCTCCGACGCCGAGACCGCCGCCAACCCCCGCGCCCGCTCGGCCAAACTGCGCGCGGGCGTGCGCACCGCCGCCCCGGTCTGGAAGGAAGCCGCATGAGGGTGCTCGACTGGAAGGTGCGGGGCTTTCGTCTGGTCGACGTGGTGGCGCTCGGCCTGCTGATCGTCCTGATGTTCGGCGTCTACCTGGCCAAGACCCTGGCCGGCCGCGAGCGCGGCGAGATCGCCCGCGTCGAGAAGCAGATCGCCCAGGAGCGCCAGCGCGTGCGCCTGCTGGAGGCCGAGGTCGCGCACCTGGAGACGCCGGCCCGCATCGAGCGCCTCTCCGGCGACTACCTCGGCATGGCGCCGCCGGCCGCCGAGCGGGAAATCGGCCCCGAAGCACTGGCCGAGCACGCCGTCGAAGAGCCGCCGAAGCCCAAGGAGAGCGCGCCATGAGCGCCGAGCCGCTCGGTTACGACGCCCCGCCGCGCTGGGGCTGGATCGCCTCGCCCATGTGGGCCATCGAGCAGGCCTACGGCCGGGCGCGCAACAAGGATGCGGCGGTCGACCATGCGCGGGTGCGCATCTTCTTCGTGCTGGCGGTGTTCTTCGCCGCCTTCGTCTTCCTGGCCTTGGGTGCGACGCGTGCGGCGCTCTTCTCCGACGCCGGCGAGCGGGGGAGCTACAAGCCCCTCTACAACACCGCCCGGGCCGATCTCGTGGACCGCAACGGCCGGCTGCTGGCCGCCGACCTGCTCCACTACGGCCTCTACGTCGATCCGCGCGAGATCTGGAACGCCGACGAGATCCGGCGCGCCCTGAAGGCCGAGCTGCCCGAGATCGAGGCCCATCGCCTCGAGAGGGCGCTGGCCGGCAAGAAGCGCGCCTTCGTTCTGGGAAAGCTGACCCCGGCGGTCCGCGACCGGGTGAACGCGCTCGGCCTGCCCGGCGTCACCTTCGAACCGGAGGAGCACCGGACCTACCCCCTGGGCGCCACCGCCGCTCACGTGATCGGCTTCGCGGACCCGGCGGGCGTGGGCCTGGCCGGGGCCGAGCGGGCGTTCAACGACGAGGTCCGCGCCCAGGCTGACTCCGGCAAGCCGGTGGCGCTCTCCATCGACCTGCGCATCCAGGGCGCGCTGGAGGACGAGCTGGAGCGGGCCGCCATCAAGCACCAGGTGAAGGGCGCCGTCGGCATCGTCACCAATGTGCAGACCGGCGAGATCCTCGGCCTGGCCAGCTATCCCGACTTCGATCCCAATGACCCGGGCGCCTCCAGCGCCGATGCGCAGGTGAACCGCGCCGGCTCGACGGTGTTCGAGATGGGCTCGACCTTCAAGGCCTTCACGGTCGCCGCCGGGCTCGATGCGGGGGTGGCGACGCCGCAGACCCGCTTCGACGCGACCGTCCCCTTCAAGATCGGCTACCGCACCATCCGCGACTATCACGCTGCCCGGAAGGTGCTGACCCTGGTGGAGGTCTTCCAGCATTCCTCCAACATCGGCACCGCCCGGCTGGGCATGGCGCTCGGCCCGGAGCGGCTGCGTCACTATTTCGAGGACCTGGGGCTCACCAAGCCGGCCAAGGTGGAGCTGATCGAGTCCGCGCGGCCGCTGACCCCGAAGGTGTGGAATGAGGACGCCGTGGCCTCCACCTCCTTCGGCCACGGCATCAACGTCACGCCGCTGGCGCTCAGCCGGGCGA
Source organism: Phenylobacterium sp. (assembly GCA_035627295.1). Lineage (GTDB taxonomy): Bacteria > Pseudomonadota > Alphaproteobacteria > Caulobacterales > Caulobacteraceae > Phenylobacterium. Next base: position 7,228 of record DASPLZ010000310.1, read on the forward strand.
TGGGGGCGCTGCTGAACGGCGGTAGGGTGATCCCGCTCACCCTGATCAAGCGGGACGCCGGCTATCGCCCCGAAGGGGTGCAGGCGCTCTCGCCGCAGACCTCGCAGCAGATGCTCTACATGATGCGCGCCAACGTCACCGGCGGGTCGGGCGGCAGCGCCGACGCCGACGGCCTGCGGGTCGGCGGCAAGACGGGCACCGGCGAGAAGTACGATCCCGCCATCCGCGGCTATTCCAAGAACAAGCAGGTCTCGTCCTTCGCGGCCGTGTTCCCCACCACCGGCGCGCCCTCGGACACCCGCTACTTCGTGCTGATCCTGATGGACGAGCCCAAGCCGACCAAGGACACCTACGGCTATTCCACCGGCGGCTGGACCGCCGCGCCGGCCGCGGGCCGGACCATCGACCGCATCGCCCCCTTCCTGGGCGTGGCGAGGGACATGACTCCGTTCGACCCCTACGCCCCGCCCGAGGCGGCCAAGGCCGAGGACGGTCACTGATGGCCCGGCGGCTCTCCGACATCCTCAAGCGCCGGCTGGCCGCCGACCCGATGATCGAGGGGGTGACCGCCGACAGCCGCAAGGTGAAGCCGGGCTTCCTGTTCGCCGCCCTGCCGGGCAGCGCCGCCGACGGCCGCAAGTTTGCGCCCGCCGCCGTGGAAGCGGGCGCCGCCGCCATCCTCTCGCCCGAGCCGATCGACGACGTCGCCGTGCCGGTGATCGTGGTCAAGGACGTGCGCCGCGCCTACGCGCTGGCCGCCGCCGCCTTCTGGGGCGCCCAGCCGCCGGTGTCGGTGGCGGTGACCGGCACCAACGGCAAGACCTCGGTCGCCGCCTTCTGCCGCCAGATCTTCGCCGCCTGCGGGCGCGCGTCGGCCAGCATGGGCACGCTCGGCGTCACCACCGGCGAAGAGCAGTTGACGCCGCCGGGCCTGACCACGCCGGACGCCGCCGACGTCGCCGAGCTGATGGCGCGGCTGGCGGACAGGGGCGTGACCCACCTGGCGCTGGAGGCCTCCTCCCACGGTGTCGAACAGCGTCGGCTCGATGGGGTGAAGCTGTCGGCCGCCGGCTTCCTGAACCTGACCCAGGACCACCTCGACTACCACGGGACGATGGACGCCTACCGGGCGGCCAAGCTGCGGCTCTTCGAGGACCTGCTGCCGCGCGGCGCCAGCGCCGTGCTCAACGCCGACTCCGACGCCTTTCCGGCCTTCGCCGCCGCCTCGGTGATCGCCGGCCAGACGGTGCTCTCCGTCGGCGAGGGCGGCCAGGCGATCCGCCTGATCGCCCGCGCGCCGACGCCGGACGGCCAGACCCTGAAGATCGAGGCCTTCGGGCAGAAGTATGAGATCAGGCTGCCGCTCGCGGGGGCCTTCCAGGCGTCCAACGCCCTGGTGGCGGCAGGGCTCTGCATCGCCGCCGGGGAGGCGCCCAGGGCGGTGTTCGCGGCGCTGGAGCGCCTGCAGGGCGCGCCGGGCCGGTTGCAGCGCGTCGGCGCAGGATCGCGCGGCGTCGAGGCCTATGTCGACTACGCCCATACGCCCGATGGCCTTGAGACCGTGCTCAACGCGCTTCGGCCGCATGCCCAGGGCCGGCTGATCCTGGTGTTCGGCTGTGGCGGCGACCGCGACCGTGGCAAGCGCCCGCAGATGGGCCGCATCGCCGCCGAACTGGCCGACCTCGCCATCGTCACCGACGATAATCCGCGCAGCGAGGACCCGGCGGCGATCCGCGCCGAGATCCTGGCCGGCGCGCCGGGCCTCAAGGAGATCGGCGACCGCCGGGCGGCGATCCGCGAGGCGGTCGCCCAGCTTCAATCCGGCGACGTGCTGGTGGTGGCCGGCAAGGGCCACGAGCAAGGCCAGGTCGTCGGCGGCGTGACCCATCCCTTCGACGACGTGACCGAGACCCGTGCGGCCTTGGAGCGCGTCCATGCCTGACGCCCTTCCTCCGACTCATCTGCCTCGCTACCCCAGTCCGGTGAGAGCCGGCGGGTCCGCAGAAACCTCCGGCGCGGTGGTGGGACGAACGGCCCCCGGCGCTTGCGCGCCGGCTTGGGCCGGGAGGGGCTGATGCTCTACTGGCTCTATGAGCAGTTGTCGGCCGGTGGGTACATCCCGGTCATCAACCTCTTCAAATACCTGACCTTCCGCACGGGGCTGGCGATCTTCACCGCCCAGCTGGTGGTGGTGGCCTTGGGCAGCCGCTTCATCCGCTGGATACAGGCCAAGCAGGGGCGGGGCCAGCCGATCCGCGCCGAAGGCATCGAGCGCCACATCGTCGAGAAGGCCGGCACGCCGACCATGGGCGGGGTGATGATCCTCGCCGGCCTCTTCGCCGGCACGCTGCTCTGGGGCGACCTGCGCAACATCTATGTCATCGCCGTGCTGCTGGTGACGGCGGGCTACGGGGTGCTGGGCTTCCTCGACGACTACGCCAAGGTCACCAAGCAGACGACCGCCGGCATCTCCGGCAAGGTGCGGCTGGCGCTGGAGATCGGCATCGCCGCCGGGGCCACCGCGCTCATCATGCTGTGGGGCAACGTTCCGCCGGAGGCGCCGGAGCTGGGCTCGTCGGTGGCCTTCCCGATCTTCAAGCAGCTGCTCCTGAACCTCGGCTGGTTCTACCTGGCCTTCGCCGCCTTCGTGGTGGTGGGCGCGGCCAATGCCGTGAACTTCACCGACGGGCTCGACGGCCTGGCCACCGTGCCGGTGATGATCGCGGCGGCGGCCTATGGGGTGATCGCCTACCTCGTCGGCAACTTCGTTTTCGCCGAGTACCTGCAGGTCCACTTCGTGCCGGGCGTGGGCGAGGTGGCGGTGTTCTGCGGGGCGATGATCGGCGCCGGCCTCGGCTTCCTCTGGTACAACGCCCCGCCGGCCAAGATCTTCATGGGCGACACCGGATCGCTCGCGCTGGGCGGCGGCATCGGCATGGTCGCTGTGGCCACCAAGCATGAGGTCGTGCTGGCGATCATCGGCGGGCTCTTCGTGCTCGAGACCCTGTCGGTGATGATCCAGGTCGCCTCGTTCAAGCTGACGGGCAAGCGGGTGTTCCGCATGGCCCCGATCCACCACCACTTCGAGAAGCTGGGCTGGGCCGAGAGCACCGTGGTGATCCGCTTCTGGATCATCGCGGTGATGCTGGCCATGGTCGGCCTCGCCACCCTGAAGTTGCGGTAGGGGAGGGCGTCCGGCAGATGATCCCGGTCCGCGGTTTCGAAGGTAAGACCGTCGCAGTCTTCGGCCTGGCCCGTACGGGCCTGGCCGCGGCGCGCGCCCTGGTCGCCGGCGGCGTCGAGGTCGCGCTCTGGGACGAGAACGCCGAACGCCGCGCGGCTGCGGAGGCCGAGGGCCTGCCGCTGGTCGACCTCTCCACCGCCGACTGGTCGGGTTTCGCGGCGATCATGCTCTCGCCGGGCGTGCCGCTGACCCATCCCAAGCCGCACTGGACCGTCGAGAAGGCCAAGGCCGCCGGCGTCGAAATCCTCGGCGATGTGGAGCTCTTCGCCCGCGCGGTGAACGCCGCGCCGGAGGGCAAGCGGCCGAAGGTGATCGCCATCACCGGCACCAACGGCAAGTCCACCACCACCGCCCTGATCGGCCACATCTGCGCCGAGGCCGGGCGCGACGTTCGCATCGGCGGCAACATCGGCACCGGGGTCCTTTCGCTGGAGGACATGCACGCCGGCGCGGTCTACGTGCTGGAGCTGTCGTCCTACCAGCTCGACCTCACTTCCAGCCTGAAGCCGGACGTGGCGGTGATGCTCAACCTCTCGCCGGACCACCTGGACCGGCACGGCGGCATGGACGGCTACGTCGCCGCCAAGCGCCGCATCCTCCTGAACCAGGGCAAGGGCGACACCGCGGTGATCGGCGTCGACGACGCCTTCGGCCAGCGGATCTGCACCGAGATCACCGCCGCCAACCGCCGCACCATCGTGCCGATCTCGGCCTCCAAGGCCATGGGCCGCGGGGTCTACGCCCTGCAGGGCCTGCTCTACGACGCCACCGGCGAGCGGGCGGTGGAGATCGCCGACCTGCTGCGCGCCCGCTCGCTGCCGGGCCGCCACAACTGGCAGAACGCGGCCGCCGCCTATTCCGCCGTGCGCGGTCTGGGCGTCTCCGCCCAGGAGGCCGCCGAGGGGTTGATGACCTTCCCGGGCCTCGCCCACCGCATGGAGACCGTCGGTCAGGTCGGCCGGGTGCGGTTCGTCAACGACAGCAAGGCCACCAACACCGACGCCGCCC
>DASPLZ010000311.1:0-8981 GCA_035627295.1 Phenylobacterium sp.
TGTGGGCATGCGCATGGTGATGCGCGTCTTGCCGCCGCCCGAGGGGCGCATGTCGGCGATCTCGCCGCGGCGCTTGCCGAGCTTCTCGACCACTACGCCCGTATAGGCGTCGTCGACGTCGATCTGCACCTCCTCGATCGGCTCCAGCCGCTGGCCCGTCGCCGGATCGGTCTTGAACAGGACGCGCGGGCGGCCGACCGAGAGCTCGAAACCCTCGCGGCGCATCTGCTCGATCAGCACGCCGAGCTGCAGTTCGCCGCGGCCGGCCACCTCCATCGCGTCCTTCTCCGCGGTCTCGGAGACCCGGATCGCCACATTGCTCTCGGCCTCGGCCAGCAGGCGCGCGCGGATCACGCGGCTTTGCACCTTGTCGCCGTCGCGGCCGGCCAGCGGGCTGTCGTTCACCGACACGGTGATGGCGATGGTCGGCGGATCGATCGGCTGGGCCGGGATCGGCGTCGTCACCGCCGGATCGCACAGGGTGTCGGCCACGGTGGCCTTGGCCATCCCGGCGATGGCCACGATGTCGCCGGCCTCCGCCACCTCGATGCCGGTGCGCTTCAGCCCGCGGAAGGCGAGGATTTCCTTGATGCGGAACCGCTCGATCACCGCGCCGTCGCGCGACAGCGCCTGCACGGTCTGGCCGGGCGTGAAGCGGCCGGAGTCCACCCGCCCGGTCAGCAGCCGTCCGAGATAGGGATCGTTCTCCACCAGCACCGCGAGCAGCGTGGCCGGCTCGTCGGCGCGGCTCTCGGCCTTCGGCGGCGGCACGTGCTCGACGATCTTCTCGAACAGCGGGGCCAGCGTCTCGGACGGCTGGTTCATGTCCAGCGTCGCCCAGCCCTGCTTGCCGGAGGCGTAGAGGTGGGGGAAGTCGAGCTGCTCGTCGGTGGCGCCCATGGCCGCGAACAGGTCGAAGGCGTCGTTCAGGATGCGGTCGGGATCGGCGTGCGGCCGGTCGACCTTGTTGAGGCAGAGGATCGGGCGCAGGCCCATCTTCAGCGCCTTGCCGAGCACGAACTTGGTCTGCGGCATGACGCCTTCCTCGGCGTCGACCAGCAGCACGCAGCCGTCCACCATGCCGAGGATGCGCTCCACCTCGCCGCCGAAGTCGGCGTGGCCGGGGGTGTCGATGATGTTGATGCGGGTCTCGCCCGCCTCGCCGTTCCAGAGCACGCTGGTGCACTTGGCCAGGATGGTGATGCCGCGCTCACGCTCCTGGTCGTTGGAATCCATCGCCCGCTCGGTGGTCGCCTCGTTGGCTCGGAAGACGCCGGACTGCGCGAGGAGCTGATCCACGAGCGTGGTCTTGCCGTGGTCGACGTGGGCGATGATGGCGATGTTTCGCAGGGACATGGGGAGGCTTTTGGCTGGGCTTTGCGCATGGGGCGCGCCCGCCGCTCGCCGAGGGTCAGCGAGTCCGTCGAACGACGCGGGCGCTAAGTGGCGGAAACCGCCCGAAAATTCAATGGCATTGTGCGCCGCAACATGATGTTACGCGGAGTGAGATTTCCGACTCACTGAATTCGTTAAGAAATTTCTCGCCCTCAGTCGAACTGGGGGTATGGCGACATTTTCTCACTTGCGATTTTGTGCGCCGCACTGCATATAGCCGCTCGTGAGGCTGGCTTTGCCGCCTCTGCCCTTCCTGGGCGTTTCCTCCCTAATGAACTGGCCGCGCCCTCGGGCGCGGCCTTTTTCTTTGCCCGGATGGCGGATCAAGGCGTGTCGGGGGTGAAGCGCCGTTCCATCCAGACGTCGCAGCGCTCGTATTCGCTCTGGCGCGGCTCGCAGTCCTCGAACCCCATCGCGCGGTAGAGATGCAGCGCCGGCGAGAGCTTGCTGTTGGTCTCCAGGTAGAGCCGCGAGGCGCCCTCTTCCTTGGCCCGGTCGAGGCAGGCGTCGATCAGCATGCGGCCGACGCCCTGGCCGCGCACGTCCTCGGCCACCGTCATCTTCACCAGCTCGAAGCCGCCGTCCTCCATCCGGAGCATGGCGCAGCAGCCGACCATCGCGCCCTCGTGCTCGGCCACGAAGATGAAGCCGCCGGGCTCGATGATCTCGCCGTGAGGGTCGAGCAGCTGGCGTCGATCCTTCTCCTCCAGCTGGAAGTGCTGGAGGATCCAGATCTCGTTCAGCCGCCGGAAATCCTCCGCGTGCCGCGCTGAAAAGCCCACGATTTCCATGGGCTGGAGCTTAGCAGGTCGAGCCGCCGTCCACTACGACGGTCTGGCCGGTCATCCAGGAGCCGGCCTTGGAAGCCAGGAACACCGCCGCCCCGGCGATGTCGTCCGGCTCGCCCAGCCGGCGCAGCGGATTGCCCGCCGACGAGCGCCGCTCGGCCTCGGGCGTGTCCCAGAGCGCGCGGGCGAAGTCGGTCTTCACCAGGCCCGGGGCGATGCAGTTCACCCGGATGTTGGACGGGCCCAGCTCCTGCGCCAGGTTGCGGCAGAGCTGGAAGTCGGCCGCCTTGGAGATGTTGTAGGCGCCGATCACGGTGGAGCCGCGCAGGCCGCCGATCGAGGAGACGATGATCACCGCCCCGTCCTTGCGCTCCTTCATCTCCTCAGCGGTCAGCTGCACCAGCCAGTGGTTTGAGATGATGTTGTTGTCGAGGATCTTGCGGAAGGCGTCGTCCGGGATGCCGCTCATCGGCCCGTAGTAGGGATTGGAGGCGGCGTTGCAGACCACGATGTCGATCTTGCCGAAGGCCTTGCGGGTCTCGTCCACCAGCCGCTGCAGGTCCTCCTTGGAGGAAATGTTGGCCGGCACGGCGATGGCCGCGCCCGGGTGCTTCTCGTTGATCGCCGCGGCGACCTCTTCGCAGGGGCCGGCCTTGCGCGAGGAGATGGTCACCTTGGCGCCGTGCTCGGCGAACCGCTCGGCGATCGCCTTGCCGATGCCGCGCGACGAGCCGGTGATGACGGCGACCTTGCCGGTGAGATCGAAAAGTTCCACGCGGGCGCTCCCTAAAACAGTTGTTTGAGTATGGCGGCCATTAGGGGCAGGCCTGACGGAAGGTCAAGCTAGCGGCAGGCCCGGTAGCCGCCGAAATCGAGGTGCAGGTGATCGCGATGCGCGGCGTTGTAGTCGGGCGAGAGCACGGCGCGGAAGAGGCCGCAGCCCTCGTTGCGCACCCGCCGCAGGAACCGGCCGCGCGCGTCCTCGCGGCGGAAATCGCCGAGCACGGTGACCCGCCGCCCGTCCTCCAGCGCGAAGCCGGCGACGTCCAGCGCATTGGCGAAGGCGTGATGGCTGGGACGCCCCTGGGCGCGGCCATAGACGTTGCGGCAGGCGTAGGTCCCCAGGTGCTCGACCCGCGCCACCTCGGCGCCCAGCTCCTGGCGCGCCGCGAGCTGCACGGCATGGCGGTCCCAGAAGACGTAGGCCAGCGTCATCTGGCAGGTCATCACCGGCCCGCCCGGCGACAGCGGCGTCGCGCCGCCCGAGAGCCGCAGGCTGTTGCGCGTGGTGCAGAAGCCCTCGCGGGTTTCCCGCGCCTCGCTGAAGCGGACCCCGCCCTCCCGGAGCACCGCGCGGCAGAGCGCCGGGTCCTCCGCCGCGCGGGCCAGCTTCATCCCGGTCGCCCAGCCGATCGGATCGGCGAGCCTCAGCGGCTTCCACGGCACGTCCTGCCACGGCGCCCAGCGATCCACGGCGATGGCGACGATCAGGCCGACAAGCAGAAGGTCGAGCAGCGCCGCCCAGAAGCCCGCGGCGGCCAGGGTTTCAGGTGTGGGCGGCTTCACGCGAGGCCAACGCCCCGCCGCCGCGCCGGTTCGCTAGCTGTAGACCGGCTCGACAAACGATTCCGGCGTGCAGCCCTGCTGCCGGGCCACGTCCAGCGCCTGAGGCAGGCCGCGCACATCGTAGTGGCGCACGCCCCAATCCTTGTTGGCCCGCACCGAGACGGCCGTCGCGCCCATGACTTCGTGCGCCGGCACCGGCACGTCCCCGGCCATCGGATTCGACGAGGGGCCGCGGTTCAGCATGGTCCCGCCCTTCACCAGGTCCCAGCGGGCGTCGGCGAACTTGCGGGCCGGCCCGCCGTCGATCCGATAGACCGCGTTGTTGGTGTCCACGAACCCCTGGAAGTGGAAGGTCACCGCCTGGTTGGCGTAGCTCATGCCCCGCGCCCGCAGCCGGCAGGCCAGTTCGCCGGTGAACTTGTCGGTGCGCACCTCCAGCCGCCACTTGCCGACCGAATATTCGCGCACCCGCTCGGGCCCGAATTCAAGCCGATGGGGCATGTTCCAGTCCGGCAGACGGACTTTCGGCAGGTTGATCTCCTGGCCGAAGATCGAAACACCGGCGAGCAGGGCGATGAGCATCGTGGATCCGCAAAGGTCAATGCAAGGGCGGCGCGGAACATGACGGCGCCGGCCCGCCACGTCCAGCACCTCGGCTGCGGCGGATTTGCGGCCACGGCCAAGTTTTGGTCGCCTTTCCGCGACATGGGCCTCTCGCGCCGCCCTTGCCGCCCCCGGCGGAACCCACTATCAGCCGCCGCGAACCGGAAGCGGGCATGACCTCGACCCATCACATGCTCCGCACCGCGCCCAAGGGCGCGCTGTCGGAAGCCCTTCTCGCCCTCGACGACCTGAAGCGTTCGGCCCAGCGGGTCGGCCTGGCGTGGTCGCTGGGCTGGCACGACGTGGTCGCCCGCTACCGCGGCTCGATCCTGGGGCCTTTCTGGATCACGCTTTCCATGGGCGTGATGGTGCTCGGCATCGGCCTGCTCTACGCCCAGCTCTTCCGGCTGCCGGTGGGCGAGTACATGCCGTTCGTGGCGCTCGGCATCGTCCTCTGGGGCCTGATCTCGACGACCATGGTCGAGAGCTGCGACACCTATGTGCAGGCCGCCGGCATGCTGCGCCAGACCGCCCTGCCGCTGTTCATCTTCACGCTTCGGACCATCTTCCGGAACCTGATCAACCTCGCCCACCACGCGGTGATCATCGTCGCGGTGGTGGCGATCTACGGCTACTGGAAGGTGATGAACCTGCCGGTGGCGATGCTGGGCCTGGCCCTGGTGGTGCTCAACATCGGCTGGATGGGCCTGGTGGTCTCGATCGCCGCCGCGCGCTTCCGCGACGTGCCCCAGATCGTCGGCTCCTTCATGCAGTTCGCGGTTTTCATGACACCGGTGTTTTGGAAGCCGGACGCCATCCCCGAGCGCCACGCGATCCTGATCCTCAACCCGTTCTACTACCTCTTGCAGGCCGTCCGCGCGCCGCTGCTGGGCGAGACCACCACGAACGGGACCTATCTTTTCCTTGTCATCATGGCCCTTGTGGGCTGGACGGGCGCGCTCGCCCTGTTCAGCATCACCCGCCGGCGCATCGTGCATTACTTGTAAGGCCCGCTGGATGGTCGCCATTTCCGTGCAGGAGCTGACGCTCCGCTTTCCGGTCTACGGGGTCGACGCCAAGTCGCTGAAGAAGCACGTCGCCCGCGTCACCGTCGGCGGTCGCCTCGGCATGCACGCCCACGCCACCCATGTGACGGCGCTCTCGAACATCAACCTGGAGCTCAAGGCCGGCGACCGCCTGGGCCTGATCGGCCACAACGGTTCTGGCAAGACCACCCTGCTGCGCGCCCTCTCCGGCGCCTACGAGCCGGACGAAGGCCGCGTCGAGGTCTTCGGCCGCATCGCCTCCCTCCTGGATCTCAACCTCGGCATCGATCCCACCGCCACCGGGCTCGACAACATCTACCTGCGCGGCCGGGTCGCCGGCCTCTCGGCCAAGGAGATCGACGGGCGGATGGACGAGATCTCCGAGTTCAGCGGCCTTGGCCCCTACCTCGCCATGCCGCTCAAGACCTACTCGGCCGGCATGCAGGCGCGCCTGGCCTTCGCCGTCGCCACCTCCGTGGAGGCCGACGTCGTCTTGATGGACGAATGGATCGCGGTCGGCGACGAGGAGTTCCAGGCCGCCGCCCACGAGCGCCTCGACGACCTGATCGCCCGCGCCGGCATCCTGGTGCTCGCCTCGCACAACCTCGAGCTCATCCGCGGCTACTGCAACAAGGTCATGCGCCTGACCGGCGGCGTCGCCTCCGAGGTGGCCGACATCCGTCGCCTCGACGATCTCCTGGCCGCATAAGGCCATGAACCCGCTCGGCGTCGCCCGCGACGTGTGGAAGCGGCTCGCCCCGCTGGAGGTGCGCGAGCGCGCCGCCCCGCTGATCGAACCCGCCGCCCGCGCCTACCAGCGGATGGCCGCCCGCAAGCACTGGTCGGACACTCCCGGCGACGGCCCGATCCGCGTGGTCGGCTTCATGACCGGCAGCCACGGCATCGCCGCCGGCGCCAAGCTCACCGCCCGCGCGCTGCAGGCCGTCGGCGCCGAGGTGGAGACCATCGGCGTCTCCTTCACCGACGTCTCCTGGCGCGAGCCGATCCATGCGCGCCCGGCCGCCCCGGCCTGGATCTTCCAGCTCAACCCGCCCGAGCTGGTCGGCGCCCTCTCGGCGCTCGCCATCCACCCGCAAGGCCCACGCTTCGGCTACTGGGCGTGGGAGTTGCCGCAGGCGCCGCGCCGCTGGCTGAAGGACGCCATCGTCGTCAGCGAGATCTGGGCCCCCAGCCGCCACACCGCCGAGGCCTTCGCCGGCGCCGACCGCCCGGTGCGCGTCGCGCCGCACCCGCTCTTCATGGAAGACTACGAGGGCGTTTCCCCTCGCGCCCGCACCGCCGGCTTCATGGCCGTGGCGCTCTGCGACCTCAACTCCAGCGAGGCCCGCAAGAACCCCTCCGGCGCCATCGAGGCCTTCCGCCGCGCCTTCGGCGGCGACCCCGGCGCGCGGCTGGTGGTCAAGACTCAGAACGGCGCGGCGCACCCCGAGCAGCTGGCCGCCCTGAAGGCCGCGGCCGGCTCCAATGTCGAGGTGATCGACGCCACCTGGCCCTACGCCGAGGTGCTCGGCCTGATCGCCGCCGCCGACGTGCTGATCTCCCTGCACCGGGCCGAGGGCTTCGGCCTGCCGCTCGCCGAGGCGATGGCGCTCGGCACGCCGGTGATCGCCACCGGCTGGTCGGCCAATCTCGACTTCATGGACGAGACCACCGGCGTCCTCATCCCCGCGCAGATCGTCCCGGTGCGCGACCCGCAGGGCGTATATGTCGGCCAGCAGTGGGCGGACCCCGACGTCGACACCGCGGCCGAGGCCCTGCGTCGCCTGCGCTCGCGGCCGCAATGGCGCGCCGAACTGGCCGCCGCCGCCAGGGCGCGGGTCGCGCGGCAGCTCTCGCCGCAGGCGTGGTTCGACGGCCTGCCGGAGGCGGTGAAGCGGACGGTGGCGGCCGCCGGCTGAGCGGCCCTGCGTCCTTCGAGACGCCCGCTTGAGCGGGCTCCTCAGGATGACGAACTCAGCAAAGACCTAGTCATGGTGAGGAGCGCAAAGCGCGTCTCGAACCACGCAAAGCCTCACCGCCATTTGAGTCCGAAAATGGCCAGCACGCCTCGCGCCAGGGCCTATATTGGCCTCATGACCCAAGCCCACCTCACCCTCGACCGCATGCCGACCCCGCTCGGCGAAATGCGGCTCGTGACCGACGAGGCCGGCGCGCTGCGCGGCCTCGACTGGACCGACCACGCCGAGCGCATGGACCGCCTGCTCGGCCGCTACCAGAAGAACGCCAGGATCGAAGACGGCCGCGCCCCAAACCGCGTACGCCAGGCGCTGGAAGCCTATTTCGCCGGCGAGCTCTCCGCCATCGACGCCCTGCCGGTGGAGAGCGGCGGCACCGAGTTCCAGCGCGCCGCCTGGAAGGCTCTGCGCCAGATCCCCGCCGGCGAGACCCGCAGCTACGGCGCCCAGGCCGCCGCCATCGGCAAGCCCGCCGCCGTCCGCGCCGTGGGCCTGGCCAACGGCGCCAATCCCGTCGGCATCGTCGTGCCCTGCCACCGGGTGATCGGCGCCAACGCGGCGCTCACCGGCTACGGCGGCGGCATCGAACGCAAGCGCTGGCTCCTCGAACACGAGGGCGTGGAGCTGGCCCCGGCCGCCCTGCGCGCCTTCCAATGAGCTTCGCCGACCTCGACGCCGAGGCCTGTTACCGGGCGCTGCTCACGAGAGACGCCCGGTTCGACGGCCGCTTCTTCACCGCGGTCAGGACCACCGGCATCTTCTGCCGCCCGATATGCCCGGCGCGCACGCCCAAGCCGGAGAACTGCATCTTCCTGCCCACCGCCGCGGCGGCGCACCAGATGGGTTTTCGCCCCTGCCTGCGCTGCCGGCCGGAAACCGCCCCCGGGGTCGCCGCCTGGCGCGGGTCGGCCAATACCGTCGCCCGGGCGCTGCACCTGATCGCCGAGGGCGCGCTGGACCAGGCGGGCGTCGATGACCTCGCCGCCCGCCTCGGCGTCGGCGACCGACACCTGCGGCGCCTCTTCGACAAATATGTCGGCGCCTCGCCGATCTCCGTCGCCCAGGCCCACCGCCTGCTGTTCGCCAAGCAGCTGATCACCGACACCCGCCTGCCGATGACCGAGATCGCGCTCGCCGCCGGCTACGCCAGCGTGCGCCGCTTCAACGATGCGTTCCGCGAAGCCTACGGCCGACCGCCCAGCGAACTGCGGCGTTCCAGCGCCGGCGCGGCCGCCGGCGACAGGCTGATGCTCAAGCTGCCCTACAGCGCCCCCTATGACTGGGACGCCATCCTCGGCTTCCTGTCCCTGCGCGCCATTCCCGGCGTCGAGCAGGTCAAGGACGGCGCCTATCGCCGCAGCTTCGCCCTCGGCGAGGCCCGCGGCGTCTTCGAGGTGCGTCCCGCCCGCGGCGAGAAGGCGCTCGCCCTCACCGTCCAGACCACCGACATCTCGGCGCTGGCCGCCATCGTCGCCCGCGTGCGCCGGCTCTTCGACCTCGACGCCGACATCGCCGCCATCGACGGCCATCTCTCCCAAGACCCGCTGCTCGCCGCCTGGGTCGCCGAGCGGCCCGGCGTGCGCGTGCCGGGCGCCTGGGACGGCTTC
>DASPLZ010000312.1:0-3884 GCA_035627295.1 Phenylobacterium sp.
GGGGCGGTTCGCGCGGGGGATGAAGCTGAAGGTCCAGAACACCGGCAAGCAGCTTTCCGTGAACGCCCCGATGATGTTCTTCGCCTCGGACCGGGAGCTCGCGGAGGATGCGTTCGCCGGCGACGTGATCGGCATCCCGAACCATGGCGTGCTGCGGGTCGGCGACAGCCTCTCCGAGAGCGGGACGCTGCGGTTCGCCGGCCTGCCGAACTTCGCGCCCGAGATCCTGCAGCGGGTGCGGGTGAAGGACCCGCTGAAGGCCAAGCACCTGAAGAAGGCGCTGGAGAGCCTGGCCGAGGAGGGGGTGACCCAGCTCTTCCGCCCGACGCTGGGGGCCGACTTCATCGTCGGCGCGGTGGGCCAGCTGCAGTTCGAGGTGATGGCCGACCGGCTGGCGGGCGAATACGCCCTGGAGGTGATCTTCGAGCCCAGCCCCTACGCCGAGGCCCGCTGGCTGACCGGCGCGCGGGCCGACCTCGAGGATTTCTCGAACAAGCACAAGAGCCAGATGGCTGTCGACATCGACGACCAGCCGGTCTTCCTCGGCAAGTCGGCCTGGGAGCTGGGCTACATCGCCGAGCGCTATCCGCAGGTGAACTTCGAGCGGACCAAGGAGCGGGCCTAACTTCTCCCTCCCCCTTGTGGGGAGGGTGGGCCGCGAAGCGGCTCGGGTGGGGGTCTTGCCGACTCGCCGCCGAAACGCCGAGGGACCGTAGCCCCCCACCCGTCTCGGCGCTGCGCGCCGATCCACCCTCCCCACAAGGGGGAGGGAGAGCGCTTCGGCGAACCGATGTGGTTAAGAAAGCGTTAGCGTTCCGGCTCCGCGCTTGCTGAAGTGGAGGCGGACCCGAGGCGGCCTGTGCCGCCCCGACACGCAATTCGCCTTCGGAGCGCATCCACCCATGTTCGAACTCGGCCAGGGATTGCGCCGCCTCCTCGGCAAGGCCGCGCCGGCGGACGGCCTGACCGGCGGCGACGCCGGCCTGCTGGAGCTGCTCGACCTTTCCCTGCTGCAGCGCGAGGCCAGGGCGGCCGATGTCGCCGCCGGCCGCATCTCGGCCCGGGACCGGGCCATGCGCCTCCTGGAAGCCGCCGGCGCCTGGCGCGAGGTCGCCCGCCGCACGGGCGACGCCCTGGCCCTGCGCAAGGCCGCCGCCACCGCCGAGGCGGCCGCTGTCGCCTTCGACCGTAAGCGCCGGCCGCAGGGCTGGGCGCGGGCCCGGGCGCTGCAGGCGGCCTGCGCCCTCCTGGGCGCCGAGCTCTTCGGCGACGAGGGGCTGGACGCGGCCGCCGGCGTGGCCCTGGCCGACGCGCGGGGCGCGGCTAGGGGCGTGACCCTCACCCTGATCGAGGCGAGCCTGGCCCTAGTCGACGGCCGCAAGGCCTTCGGCGCCGGAGACGCGCAGGGCGCGGCGGACGCCGCCGCGCGGCTGGCCGGCAGCCTGCGCGACCTCGGTGCGGCCGGGCGCTCGGGCGTCGGCGAGGCGGCGCGGATCGAGCTGGCCCTGGCCCACGCCGACCTCATGGCCGGGATCGCCGGCCTCGCCCGCGAGCCGCAGGCCGCGCGGCAGGCGATCAAGCGGCTCGACGCCCTGGCTCTGGACGAAGCCTACGCCCCGGTCTCCGCCCAGCGCGCCCTGGCCCTGAAGGCCTCGCTGCTCACCCTGACGGCCGACCTCGGCGGGCGGATCGAGCCCGCCGCCGAGGCCGTGGAGACCGCCACCCGCGCCGTCGCCGTGGCCGACCGCGACCACAGTCCGCTGGACTGGGCCAGGGCCCAGGCCGAGCTCGCCCACGCCCTGCAGGCCCTGGGCGAGGCGACGCTCGCCGAGCGCACCCTGGAGCTGGCGGTCACCGCCTATGAGCGGGCCGACATGGTGCTGCGCCGCACCCCGCGGCTGGCGCTCCGGGCCGCGCTCACCGCCAACCGCGCCGCCTGCCTGGCCCGCCAGGCCGAGCTGACCGGCGACCTCGCCATCCTCGACGCCGCCGAGATCGCCCTGAAGACGGAGCTCACCGGCGGGGCCGCCCGCCGCGACGCCGTCGCCTGGGCGCTGGCCCAGACCCAGCTCGGCCAGCTCTACCTCGCCCGCGCCGAGCTCACCGGCCGGCGGGAGGGGGCGGGGTCGGCGGGCCTGGCGCTCTCGGCGGCGCTCGACGTTTTCGGCGAACAGGGCCTGCGCGCCTATGCGGCGGCGGCCTCCCAGGGGCTGGAGCGGCTGCGCGCGCTCGCCTAGAGTACCCCCAGGGTTCAACTCCAGGGGGTCAGCTTTGAGCATGCGCAAGGTCTGGCTGGCGGGCTGGCTCGCGGCCCTGCTTCCCCTGGCCGCGGCGGCCGAGGACGAGCCGGCGTTCGACACCCCGCCGGACTGGATCAAGAAGCCGACCATGGAGGACATCATGTCCGTCTGGCCGACCGAGGCCCTGCGGACCGGGCGCGGCGGGCGGGCGGTGATCGGCTGCAAGGTCTCGGCCGAGGGGACGCTCTACGACTGCGCGGTGGTGGAGGAGCGGCCGAGCGGGGCGGGCTTCGGCCCCGCCGCGCTGGTCCTGTCGCAACAGCTGCACATGCGGCCGGCCATGAAGGACGGCAAGCCGGTGCGCGGGGCCGTCGTTCGCATCCCGATCACCTTCCCCGACATGCCCAAGGCCACCGGCTCGCATACCAGCGCGGTGGGACCGCAGACCCTCCTGCGCACGGTGATCTCCAACATCGCCTGGACGGCCGCGCCGACCTATGCGGAGGTGGCCGCGGCCTATCCGGCCGAGGCTCGCGCCAAGCGAGTCGGCGGCAATGCGGTGCTGAGCTGCCGGATGACCGGCCAGGGCCGGCTGGCCGGCTGCGAAACGGTGCGGGCGACCCCCGACGACATGGGCTTCGGCCCGGCGGCGCGGGAGCTCGCCAAGCGGTTCGTCGGCCCCACCCAGCTGCCGGACGGGCGTTCGATCCGGGGCGCCATGGTGCAGGTGCCCTTCACCTTCTCGACGGAGATGCTGGACGGGGGCGCGCCGGTGATCGGCAAGCCGCAGTGGGCGGCGCTGCCGGGCGGGGGCGACGTGACCGAGGCCTACCCGAGCGCGGCGCGGCAGGCGCGGATCGGCGGCCGGGTGACGCTGAGCTGCGCGGTGGCCGTCGGCGGCAAGCTGGAGGCCTGCCAGGTGACCCGCGAGGATCCGGCCGGCCAGGGCTTCGGGGCGGCGGCGCTGCGGCTGGCGGCGCACTTCGCGGTCGGGACCTGGAGCCCCGAGGGCCTGCCGACCCAGGGCGGGCGGGTGAACGTGCCGCTGCGCTTCGAGCCGCCGACGGCCGAGGAGCTGGCGGCGGAGAAGGGCGGATAGGCCTCTAGGACACGCCGGCGGCGGTTTCGCCGGCTTCGGCCTTGTCCTCCGCCGGTTCGTCGGGCGGGCCGATCAGCACGTAGTTGTTCCCCTTGGGCGCCGGGATCGGGTCGGGCGCGAGGCCGTACTCGCGGTGCAAGGAGTAGAGACGCGGCGGGCGGCGGGCGGCGACCGGCGGGGCGGCCGGGGCCGGCTCGGCGGCGCGCTTGCCGGCGGCGGCGGTCTTCAGCGGCTTCTTGGCCGGGGCGGGGGCGAGGTCGAAGTCGGGCGAGGCCGCGGCGGCCTGGTGGGCCGGCGCCTTGGCGGACTTCGGGGCGGGCTCAGGCGCGGAGGCGGGCGCCTCGGGCGTCGCGCGGAACCGGGCGGCGATGCGCGGCGGCGCCGAGGGCGGGACCGGAACGCCGTCCGGACCCACGCGCGGGGCGGCGGCGGGCGCCTGGGCCATGACCGGCGGGGCGGCGGCCGGGGCGACCGGCGGAGCGGCCGACGGCGGCGGCTGCGGGACCGTGGCCTCGGCGCGGGCGGCGGGACGGGGCTCCGGCTGG
>DASPLZ010000313.1:0-3660 GCA_035627295.1 Phenylobacterium sp.
GCGGCCGCCCTCGGCGCCGAGGCGGGCTCGCGGGCGGCGTTGGCGGGCTTGGGCGCGATCATCTCCACCTTCGCCTTGGCGCGCAGCCGCTCGATCAGGTCCCGCACCTGGTCGTAGGTCAGGAAGCGCACGATCTGCGGCCTAGCCTGTTCGAGGGTCAGCTCCGGCTCCGGCCGGCGGTCCTCGACCTTCAGGATCGTCCAGCCGGCCTCGGTCTGCAGCGGCCCGACCAGGTCCCCGGGCTTGGCGGCCTGCAGGGGCGTGGCGATCCCCTCGGGCATGACGTCGAGGGCGAAATAGCCCAGGTCGCCGCCGTTGAAGCGGGTCTCCGCATCGGTCGAACGCTCCATGGCCAGGGCCTCGAAGCTGCCGCCCTCGGTCAGCGCCTTCAGCACCGCCTGCGCCTCCGGCTGGGTGGCGACGACGATCTGGCGGGCGCGGACCTCCTCGGAGCGGCGCGCCAGGCGCAGCTGTTCGGCGTGCAGGGCCTTGATGGCGTTCTCGGTCACCGCCTCGGAGACCACGCCCTCGATCAGCATGTCGCCGAGGATGCGGTCGCGGGCGGCGGCGAGGCGACGCTGGGCGACCGGGTCGCGGTCGAGCTTGCGGCGCACGGCCTCGGCGGCCAGCAGCTTCTGGTCGATGACCTGGTCGAGCACCTGGCGGAACTGCTCGGAGGAGGCGTCCAGCGGCTCGCCCTGGCCGATCAGGCCCTGCGCCACCGCCTCGCGCTTGACGTCTGAAGCCCAGACGGTCTTGCCGTCGACCGTGGCCACGGCGACATCGCCCGCCTCCGGCGGCTTTTCGGCGCGCTCGTTGTCGCCGCAGGCGGCGAGCCCGACCAGGGCCGCGGCGAAGAGGACGGCGCGCCAAGGCGCTTTACGGGCTCGTGCGGTCATGCCATCGCGGTTCCGAAGGTGGGGCCTAACGGCGAAGGCTGTCCCTATCCGAAAACAATGTGGCGATGCAAAGTGATCGCCGACAACAAACCAAAAGGGGAGAGACCTCATGCGCTTCTACACATCCGTGGGCCCCAATCCGCGCGTCGTGAAGATGTTCATGCTCGAGAAGGGCGTCGAGCTGGAGCAGGTCACGGTCAACCTGATGGCCGGCGAGAACCGCCAGGACGAGCACCTGAAGCGCAACCCCGCCGGCCAGATGCCGACGCTGGAGCTCGACGACGGGTCCTACCTCTCCGAGATCACCGCCATCTGCGAATACCTCGACGAGAAGTTCCCCGGCCCCTCGCTGATCGGCGAGACGCCCGAGGAGCGCGCCGCCACCCGCATGTGGACGCGGCGGATCGACCTCAACATCTGCGAGCCGATGGGTTCGGGCTTCCGCTACGGCCCCGGCCTGCCGCTCTTCCAGAGCCGCATCCGCACCATCCCCCAGGCGGCCGAGGACTTCGCCACCCTGGCGCAGGAACGGATCGCCTGGCTCGACGGCCTCGTCGGCGGGCGCGACTTCATCGCCGGCGACAAGATCACCCTGGCCGACATCCTGCTCTACTGCTTCCTGGAGTTCGGCGCGCAGGTCGGGCAGCCCGTCAACCCGAACAACAAGAACATCGTCGCCTGGCTGGAACGCATGCGCGCCCGGCCGAGCGCGGCGGGGAGCGCATAAGCTTCCCTCCCCCTTGTGGGGAGGGTGGGCCGCGAAGCGGCTCGGGTGGGGGCTTGCTGACTCGCCGTGTTCATCTGCGACGCCGTGTCCCCCACCCGTCTCGACGCTGCGCATCGATCCACCCTCCCCACAAGGGGGAGGGAGAGCTAAGAAGACGACATTTCGATAGATCGCCTACGACATTTCAGGACTGCGATTTTCATGACCACCCTCTCCATCCCCCGCCAGTTCCGGGGCCCTCCCTTCACGGCCAACGGCGGCTACATCTGCGGCGTGCTCTCCAATGCGGTGGGCGGGCGCGGCACCTCCATGCTCCGCTCGGGCGTGCCGCTCGACACCGAGGTGACCCTGACCTTCGCCGACGACGGCTCGGCCACCCTGACCAACGCCGAGGGAACGCTGCTCGGCACCGCCAAGCCGGCCGACGACGCCTCGATTCCGCCGCCGATCACGCCGCCCTCCGTCGAGGACGCGCGCCGCTTCGGCGACCGCGGGGTGTTCGCCAAGCGTCCGCTGCATCGCGGCTGCTTCTCCTGCTGCATCGAGCGCGAGGCCGGTGAGGGCCTGGGCGTCTTCGTCGGCCCCATCGAGGGCGCGCCGGAGGGCCGCTGCGCCGGCGTCTGGACGCCGCACGCGAACTTCGCCGACGAGAACGGCCTGATCCCCGACGAGATCACCTGGGGCGCGCTCGACTGCCCGGGCTCGATGGCCTGGTTCGAGAAGGGGACCCCCGTGGGCCTCTTGGGCACCATGTCCGGCGAGGTGCTGGAGAAGCCGCGCGCCGGCGAGACCTATGTGGTCACCGCCTGGACGCTGGCCGCGGAGGGCCGCAAGCACTACGCCGGCGTCGCCCTGCACGACGCGAGCGGCAAGCTGATGGCCCGTGGCGGCCAGATCTGGATCGCCCGGGCCGCGCCCGCGGCGCCGCCTCGCGTTGACACCCAAGGGGTCACTGCCTAAGTCAGCCCGCGCTTTGCGAGCGGGTTTTCGGGTAGGCTAAGGCCGGAGCGCGGCCGCCAGAACCGCGCTCGACCCTAGGATCCGGACCCCGTCTCCATGAGCTTCATCCAGCGACTTTTCGGCTCGTCCAACGAGCGCAAGGTCAAGGCCCTGAGCGGCCGCGTCGCCAAGATCAACGCCCTGGAGCCGCAGTTCGCGGCCCTGACCGACGATCAGCTGCGCGGCAAGACCCAGGAGTTCCGCGACCGCCTGGCCAGGGGCGAGACGCTGGACGACCTGATGGAAGAGGCTTTCGCGGTGGTCCGCGAGGCGGCCAAGCGCGCGCTGGGCCAGCGCCACTACGACGTGCAGCTGGTCGGCGGCATGACGCTGCACAAGGGCGGCATCGCCGAGATGCGGACCGGCGAGGGCAAGACCCTGGTCGGCACCCTGCCCGTCTACCTCAACGCGCTCGAGGGCAGGGGCGTCCACGTCATCACGGTCAACGACTATCTCGCCCAGCGGGATAGCGACTGGATGGGCCGGGTCTACCGGTTCCTCGGGATGAGCGTCGGCGTCATCGTCCACGGCCTTTCCCAGGGCCAGCGCAAAGCCGCCTACAACGCCGACATCACCTACGGCACCAACAACGAGTTCGGCTTCGACTACCTGCGCGACAACCTGGTCTACGACGCCGAGGAGATGGTCCAGCGCGGCCACAACTTCGCGATCGTCGACGAGGTGGACTCCATCCTGATCGACGAGGCGCGCACGCCGCTGATCATCTCCGGCCCCACCGAGGACCGCTCGGAGTTCTACAAGGTCGTCGACCTCCTGGTGAAAGAGCTGATCACCGACCCGGAGACCTTCGAGTTCGACGAGAAGCAGCGCCAGGTGATGCTCACCGAGACCGGCTCGGAGCGGATCGAGGAGATGCTGGCCGAGGCCGGCCACCTGGCCGAGGATTCCGCCGGCCTCTACGACCCGGCGAACATCTCGGTGGTCCACCACGTCAACCAGGCGCTCCGCGCCAACGTGATGTACGTCCGCGACAAGGACTACATCGTCCGCGCCGGCGAAGTGATCCTGATCGAT
>DASPLZ010000314.1:0-25972 GCA_035627295.1 Phenylobacterium sp.
GGACGAGGCCTTCACGCTCTCGCCCGCCGGCGAGGTGCTGTGGCGCGGCGAGGCCGCCGGCATGCTGACCGGCGGCGGCCCCTTCGCCCCGCGCGTGCGGCTCTACGGGGAGCTTGGCCCCGCGCCCGCCCGCGAGCGCGCCGCCCGCCGGCTGGAGGCCTTCGCCGCCGCCGAGTCCCGCCGTCGCCTGGCGCCCCTGCACAAGCTGAAGGCCGCCGTCGACCAGGGCCGCGTCAAGGGCATGGCGCGGGGGATCGCCTACCGCCTGCTGGAATCCGGCGGCGCCCTCGATCGTGCGCTGGTCGCCGCCGAGGTGAAGAGCCTCAGCCAGGTCGAGCGGCGCGCCCTGAAGAGCCTCGGCGTCAGGATCGGCGCCTTCAGCCTCTTCCTCCCGGGCCTTTTGAAACCCGCCGCCCTGCAGGCCGCCCAGGCCTTCGCCGGCGGCGACTGGCGCCCCGGCCAGGGCGTCGCGCGCTTGCCGGAGCCGCGCCCGGGCGATCCGACCCTCGCCGCCTTCGGCCGCCGGGCGGTGGGCGCGCTTGCCGTCTCGCTGACCGACCTGGAGCGCCTCGACGAGCTGCTGCGCGGCGGCGCGCGGCAGGGCCAGGGCGTGGTGTTCTCCGACCAGGCCCGCGAGGAACTGGGCTGGAGCGAGCCGGAAGCCAGCGCCATCCTGCGCGCCCTGGGCTATGTCTCGCCGAAGGCCGAACCGGGCGAGCCCCGCGCCTGGCGCCGCCGCAGCGTCAAGCCCGAGGCCGCCCCGCCCCGCCCCAGGCCCCGGCCGGGTTCGCCTTTCGAAGCCTTGGCCGCCTTGCAGGCCAAGCCCATTCGCCGTCGCCCCCGGCGGTCGAAGAAGGCCCGCCCGTGAGCGAGGACGCCGGCGCCTGCCGCGCGGACGTCTGGCTGTGGCGCGCGCGCTTTTTCAAAACCCGCTCCCTCGCCGCCCGCTTCATCGAGGACAGCCGCGTGCGTCTCACCCGGGGCGGGATCGAGAGCCGCCTCGACAAGCCCTCGCGCACCGTGAAGGTCGGCGACGCCCTGGTGTTCGCCCTCGGCGGGCGGCTGATCGCGGTGAAGGTGGCGGGCTTCGGCGAGCGCCGCGGGCCCGCCAGCGAGGCGCGCGAACTCTATGAGACGATGGACGGCTAAAGGCGCTGTCAGAAGCGCTCGCGTTGACATTCGCGCCCCGCATCGCGACAACCCGCGCCGTTTTCGGAGCTTTCGACCGCAATGACCTACATCGTCATGGACGCCTGCGTGAAGTGCAAGTTCATGGACTGCGTCGAGGTGTGTCCGGTCGACTGCTTCTACGAAGGCGAGAACTTCCTGGTCATTCACCCGGACGAGTGCATCGACTGCGGCGTCTGCGAACCGGAGTGCCCGGTCGACGCCATCAAGCCGGACACCGAGGACGAGCCGGACGGCAAGTGGCTGACCATCAACACCGAATACGCCAAGATCTGGCCGAACATCACCGTGAAGGGCGACCCGCCCGAGGATCGCGAAGAATATGAGCGCGAGACGGGAAAGTTCGAAAAGTACTTCTCTCCGAAGCCCGGCCGGGGCTCCTGACGGGCTCGCTCCGAGGGCGTAAGCCTTTTATTCCCATCATTT
Organism: Phenylobacterium sp.; assembly: GCA_035627295.1. Taxonomy (GTDB): domain Bacteria; phylum Pseudomonadota; class Alphaproteobacteria; order Caulobacterales; family Caulobacteraceae; genus Phenylobacterium. The sequence continues at coordinate 1,615 of DASPLZ010000314.1, forward strand.
TTGTGCTATATGACAAATCGACGTTGCAGGTGCGTCCGCGCCTGACCCCAGCGTCACATCGGCAACAGCGCGCCTGAACCTGGCGTGCGACCGGTCGAAGGCGAAGGGTGTCCTAGAGCGTTTCTTCCGATCGACATGAGAGGCCTCCGCAAATGCTGCGGGCGAGGCTTCTTTGTCTTTGAGCGGTTGACGTAAGGACTCACCAGCGTCCCCGGCCGGCCCTGGCTTCGAAAGGGTCACACATGAGCAAGAGCGGTCTGGAATTCTCGGTTGGCGATCACGTCGTCTATCCGGCTCATGGCGTAGGCCAGATTCAGGAGATCGAGACCCAGGAAGTCGCCGGCTATTCGCTCGAGGTCTATGTCATCACCTTCGAACACGAGAAGATGACTCTGCGCGTCCCCACCAAGAAGGCCGTCACCTCCGGCCTGCGCCCGCTGGCCGCCAACGACGTGGTGACCAAGGCCCTGACCACCCTGAAGGGCCGCGCCCGCGTGAAGCGCACCATGTGGTCGCGCCGCGCCCAGGAGTACGAAGCCAAGATCAATTCCGGCGACCTGATCTCCATCGCCGAGGTGGTGCGCGACCTGCACCGCGCCGAGAACCAGCCCGAGCAGTCCTATTCGGAGCGCCAGCTCTACGAATCGGCCCTCGACCGCATGGCCCGCGAAGTCGCCGCCATCGAGAAGATCGACCGCGACGCGGCCGTCGGCATCCTCAACAAGTCCCTGGTCAAGACCGCCGTCGCGGCCTGACCTCGACCTTCGGGTCACCACAGATGTCCAAGGCGCGGGGTTCTACAGCCCCGCGCCTTGCGCTATCAGGCCCCGGCGCGGCCCGGTAGCTCAGCCGGATAGAGCAGGGCTTTCCTAAAGCCAAGGTCAGGGGTTCGAGTCCCTTCCGGGCCGCCAGCGCAACCCCTGTACGACAAGGGTTTCCGTTCACCGGACCTAGTCCGTGCACGCGTTGAATCCAGGAACGAACCGGACAGTCCCGGAATGTGTGCGGGGTTCTCCAGACAAAACGCCTACGCCAGGTCCAGCCAGCTAAGCGCTCGTGGTCTCAAACTCGATGATCTCGCGTTCAACGTGCCGGCTGGCGCGCCAGTAGAGAACCGCGGGTATGAGGAAGCTGACGGCAGCGCCCATCAGGACGTAGCGCACGCTCTGATGAGGCGGCGCGGACGCCGGCAAGGCGTGCCGGATCACATCGGACAGAACACCAAAGGCGGTCACGCCTATGCCCGCCCCCACCAAGGTGCCGAACATGGCCATCAAGGCCGAGGCGGTGGCCCTTACGTTTGGACTGAGCAGGCGCTGGGTGGCGGCCGAAACGCCGCCGTAGCTCAGGTTGTCGAACATGGTCGGGAAGATCATCAGCAGCAGCGCCAGCCACCATTTGTCCGTCCACCAGGCGAAGACCAGCAGGGGCGGCGTCAACAGCATGCCGACGACGCCCGGGGTGATGTAGTGCCGCGGATTTCTTGCGGCGAGCTTGTCGGCGATCCAGCCGCCGCCGAGGGTGCCGAAGATGCCCGTGAAACCGCCCTGAAGGCCCAGCCAAAGGCCCGCCTCGCCGGGGGTCATGCCGAGGTTGCGCTGGAAGTGCATCATCCCCCAGAAGCTGCCGACTGAGACCAGGGCGCCCATCACCGTACTGCCGCACATCAGGTAGAGGATGGTGCGCGAGCGCAGGATTTCGCGGACCGCCTGCCGGACGCCCGGCTTCTCCTTCGGGGGAACGAAGCTCGCGTGCCGACGGGGGTCGCGCAGGATGACCAGCAGGCCCAGCGCCAGGATCACCCCCGGCAGCCCAACGATGAAGAAGGCGCTGCGCCAGCCGAAGGCGTCGCTGAGCACGCCGCCGATCGACTTGCCGAGGAAGGCGCCGATCGGCACGCCCAGGCCGAAGATGGCCAGCGCCTGGGCGAGCTTGGCCTTGGGGGCCGATTCGGCGATCAGCGACTGGGCCGCCGGGCCGCACCCCGCTTCCCCGGCCGCCACGCCCATGCGGGCCAGCAGCAGGTGGGCGTAGCTGTGGGCCGCGCCGCAGAGCGCCGTCATGGTCGACCAGACGGTCAGCGAGGCCGAGATCACCCAGACCCGGCTCATCTTCGGCCGGTCGGCGATCCAGCCCCACGGAAAGCCGAAGACGAAATAGACCATCGAGAAGGCGAGGCCGGCGACGAAGCCGAGCTGGCTGTCGGTCAGGTTGAGGTCCCGGGCGATCTCGTTGCCGAGCACGTTGATCACCTGGCGGTCCAGGATGTTCAGCGTGAACACCGCCATCAGCATCCAGGCCATCAGCCAGGGCCGGGCGGTCGGCGTCAGGCCGGCGCGGGCCGTGTCGGTCTGGTCGGCGATGGAGGGTTGCGGCGCCTCGCCGTCGCCCAGTTCGATGGTGCTTGCGGCCATGCGGCCTCCCTCAACGCGGCGGACTTGCGCCCACTTCCGCCAGGACTTCCTCGGTATGCTGCCCCAGAGCCGGCGCGTGCCGGCGTAGCCGGTAGGGCGCGCCGCTGAAGCGGATCGGCTGGCGGATGGCGTAGTAGGCGCCTTCGGTGGGATGCTCCTCCACCGGCATCAGGCCTACCGCCTGGACGTGCGGGTCGTCGGCCAGGTGCTCGGCGTTGATCACCGGCATGCAGGGGATGTCGGCGTTGTCGCAGAAGGCGACCCACTCGGCGTTGGTGTGCTTGGGCGCCTCCTCGCGGATCATGGCGTAGAGGGTCTCGATGGCCGCGCCGCGGGCCGCAGGCTCGCGGTAGAGGTCCTTCCAGTCCGGCCGGCCGACGAAGTCGAAGAAGTCGAACCAGTTCTTGGCCGAGTACGGCAGGATGCAGGCGTAGCCGTCGGCGGTGCGATAGGGCCTGCGCTCCTTGGTCTGGATGCGCGGATAGCCGGGCCGGCCGCGGTGCGGGGCGTAGACCGCGCCGCCGAAGCCCTCGACCAGGTTGAAGTCGATGGCCGTCTCGAACATCGGCACCTCGATGGCCTGGCCGCCGCCGCCGCGCTCGCGGTGCAGGAGGCCGCCGAGAATGGCGTAGGCGATCGCCTGGCCGGCGAGCTTGTCGCAGATCACCGCCGAGGCGTAGGCCGGCTCGCCGGTCAGGGGGATGGCGGTCGAGGCGTAGCCGGACGAGGCCTGGATCAGGTCGTCGTAGGCCGGCTTCTGGCCGTACGGACCCTCGCTGCCGAAGCCGAAGGCGGCGCAGTAGACGATGTTGGGATTCAGCGCCTTCACCGCCTCGTAGGTGAAGCCCAGCCGGTGCATCACCTGCGGACGCAGGTTGTGGACGAAGACATCGGCGGTGGGGATCAGCTTGTTCAGCGCCGCCTTGCCGGCCTCGCTCTTCAGGTCGAGCACCACGCTGCGCTTGTTGCGGTAGAGGTTGAGCATGATGCCGGAGAGCCGCGCGCCCTGCGGCGGGCGCATCATGTCGCCCTCGGGCGGTTCGATCTTGATCACGTCGGCGCCCATGTCGGCGAGGATGCGGGTCGAATAGGGGCCCATGATCACCGAGGTCAGGTCGATGATGCGGACGCCGTCCAGCGGGCTTGCGGGGCGGGAGGAAGTGTCGGTGGTCATGAAAGGTCTGTCGCGCCGGTGAGACTTGGAAATTCGTCGTGGTGGGAAAGAGATGATGAAAAACGCGCCGCCGACGAGAGCCGGCGGCGCGCAAGGTCAGGACGTCGTCGCCCCAGGGAAGGTGGACACGACGCCCGGCGCGCGAAGAGTGCGAGAGGCGCGCATGGATCAGAACGTCTTCTTGAAGCCGACTTCGAAGACGCGGCCGAGCGGGTTGCCGTTGGTGATGTCGTAGTTGTAGGCGCCCGGCGCATCCGGCGGATCGGTGTCGAAGATGTTCTGGATGCTGAAGGTGAGGGTCGTGTCCCACGGCGCGTCGTAGCGCACCGTCAGGTCGTGCTGGACGTAGGCCTTGCTCTTGCCGAGGGGGACCTGGACGTAGTCGGAGCCCTGCAGCACCCACTCGTTGGCGGGCGTGCCGGGGGCCGGCTTGGTGCCCTCGGTGTAGCGGACCTGCCAGCGGGCGTTGATCGGGCCTCGGCTGAAGTTGAGGAAGCCGTTGGCGCGCAGCTGCGGGTAGGAGAAGAACGAGCCGACGAGGTCGCTGGTCCCGGCCCGGTCCACCGGCTGCTGGAAGATCACTTCCGGCGCGCCGAGCAGCGAGAAGGCGCCGCGCTTGAACTCCTTCAGGTAGGTGCCGTCGACGCCGACGGTCAGGTCGCCGCCCCACAGGTCGAACCAGTCGTACTGGGCGGTGAAGTCGAACCCGGAGGTGCGGGTGTTCGGCCCGTTGACGAAGGAGGTGTTGATCTCCAGCACATTGCCCGGCGCGCAGGTCCCGCCGAAGGTGAAGCGGGCCGCCAGTTCGGGCACCTCGCGCGGCCCCCCGAGGCAGGCCCAGGTGGTGGGATCGGCCACCGTCCGGAACATGGCGGAGAACAGCGCTGTCGAGGATTCGGTGGTCAGTTCGTCCTTGAAGTCGAACCGCCAGTAGTCGACCGAAGCCTTGAACCCGCCGATGTCGACCAGGACGCCGGCGTTGTAGGCGTTGGCGGTCTCCGGCTGCAGGTCGGGATTGCCGTTGGTGCGCACCGCCCGGTACTGGCCGGAGATATTGGCCACGCCGCGCGTGAAGCCCGAGGAGGTGCTTTCCAGCGTCGGGGCGCGGAAGGTGGTGCCGGCCGAGCCGCGGAAGGCCAGCCAGTCCAGCGCCTGCCAGCGCAGAGAGATGCGCGGGTTGGTGGTCGACCCGACGCCGCCCCCGTAGCGTTCATGGCGAACCGCCAGGTTGGCCTCCAAGTTGTCGAAGATCGGCAGCTGCAGTTCGAGGAACCCGGCGGGGACCGAGCGGTCCAGGTCGCGATCGCGGCCGGAGCCGAAGAAGATCAGCGGGCCGGCTGGGGCGCCGCAGACCGGCACGCCGTCGTCGATGGAGTCGACGCAGGGGTAGGTCTCGTTGTCGAAGAAATCGCCGGAATACTGGATCTCGCGCTGGTAGCGGTATTGCGCGCCGATCGCCCACTGGGCCTTGCCGCCCGGCAGCTCGAAGAACGGCACGTCGCCGGTGAGCACCGCATCGGCGACCAGGAGCTGGTTGGTCCAGGTGTTGGTGTAGCGCCCGATCATCCAGTCGACGACCATCGGATCGTTGGCCGCACCCGCCCGGTAGTAGGGGTTGGCCTGGCCATTGATGGCGCTCACCGCCACGGCGTTGGTGAACGGGTTGAAGAAGTAGCAGCCCGCGGCCGCGTTGCCGGCGTTGGCCGCCACCGCCCGCTCGGCCGCCGAACAGTCGTTGGGATCGCCCTGCCGGCTGCCGAAGCCGTTGAGGGCGTTCTGCAGGCGGTTGACCAGGATGTCGGAGTTCGAGTGCGAGGAGGTGGCGTCCATGTAGGTGAGCGCCGCGTCCCAGTGGATGCCGTTGTCGAAGTCGCCGTTCAGGCTGGCTGACACCCGCCAGGAGTCGTTGTGCACGTCCTGCTCGGCGGACTTGGACTCCGTTGTCGGGTGGCCGGCGAAGGCGATGGCCCGCCAGGCGGTCGGCGAGATGTCGACGCCGAGCGCGCCGGCCGCCGCGGCCGCCGTGATGCTGGCGCACTGCGCCGTCCCGAACTCGCCGAACCGCCCGCCGCCCGCCGCGCAGTCGGCCGCCAGCTGGTCGAGGCCGGGATTGTTCTGCGGGACGTTGTAGCGGACGAAGAAGTTGAAGGCGCCGGGCGGGGCCAGCGACCCGGACGTGCCGCCGAGCGAGGTCGGCGTCGGGAACTGGGTCGACAGGTTCGCCGGCGAGATGCGCTGGTTCGGCACGTCGTTGCGCGTCCAGGCCGCCTCGACGTGCATCTCGACCTTCTCGGAGAGGTCGTAGTTGGCCTCTGCGTAGAGCTGGTAGTGGTTCTCGGTGGTGACGAGGTCGGAGAGCTGGGTGAACTCGAACCGGCAGGTGGAGGTCGCCGCCCCGCCGTTGACCATCGGGTTGCCCGGAGAGACCGGGCGGCCGGTGGCGCCGTTGGTCAGCACCCCGCCCAGCTCGACGCAGCCATTGTCGCGGAACTGGATCGCCGGCGAGAGCGTCGCGGCGTTGGCGACGTAGAAGCCCGGGTTGGTCGCGCCGGTCCAGCCGCCGTAGTTCGGGTCCTCGTAGGGCGATTTCGCCCAGTCGCGGTCGAGCATGTCGAGCCGGCTGCGGTGGCGGTAGCCGGCGGTCAGCAGGATGTTGCCGCGGTCGTCGCGCCAGCCGTAGGCGAGATTGGCCTCGTAGTCGCCGTTGGAGCCGTCGATGGCCGCGTACTGGCCGGAGAGTTCGAAGCCTTCCAGATCCCGGCGGGTGATGAAGTTCACCACCCCGCCGATGGCGTCCGAACCGTAGGTGGCGGCCGCGCCGTCCTTGAGGATCTCGATCCGGCCGACCGCCGCGGAGGGCACGAAGAGCAGGTTCGCGCCGATGCCCCCGCCCGCGTTGGCCGAATCCGCCAGACGCCGGCCGTTCATCAGGGTGAGCGTCCGCGCAGGCCCCAGGCCGCGCAGGTTGATCGAGGCGTTGCCGGAGGCCTGGGCGCCCAGCGAGCGGTTGGCTTCGCCCAGCGCCGCGCCGGTGGCGGTGATGGTCTTGACCAGCTGCACCACCGAGGGCGAGCCCTGCTGTTCCAGCGCCTGGGTGGTGACCACATCGACGGGCTGGGCGGCGTCTTCCGGCGTGCCTCGGATGTAGGAGCCGGTGACCACCACCTCCTCGACCGAAGCCACCTCTTCGTCCGATTGCGCCAGCGCCCAGCCGGCCAGCCCTGCGTTGAAGGCAAGCGCGCACACTGAGCGCGCAAGCAATTGCGCCCTAGTCATAGGTCCCTCCCAAGCGTTTCTTTGCCTTCGCCGAGCTCGCGCTCAGAGAACGAAGGTTTTCATTCAGCCGCGAGATACCTCCCATTGCCCGCTATGCGAGCGATGACTTGGGGTAAGGCCGACCTCTCTGTTCGAACCTTGGGTATGACTTCGCGACTCGCCGGTTTGTCTGGCTTTCACCCGACCCCTTGCTTGGAGGAATGGTCACGCTCTTTCGCGGGCGGCGCAACTTTTACATATGGACGTGATGCATTTTCACATTCATGCATAATGTGCAGGTAGAGCGGGAGGCCGCATGTCGGACGCCACCATCAAGTCAGCGCGGCGCGTGTTCGAGGTGTTCGAATACTTCGACGCGGTGCGCGCGCCGCTGTCGCTGAAGCAGATCTGCGACCAGTACGGCTATCCGCCCTCGAGCGGCGCGGCGATCCTCAAGAGCCTCGTGATGCTGGGCTATCTCGAGTACGACAAGCGCAGCCGCACCTACCTGCCGACCATGCGGATCGCCGCCCTGGGCGGCTGGGTGGTGACCGACCTCTTCGGCGGCATGAACATCATCGGCCTTATGGAAACCTTGCGCGACGAGACGCGCGAGACGGTGATCCTGGCCGCGCAGAGCGATCTCCACGCCCAGTACGTCCACGTGATCTTTTCGCGGGAGCCGCTGAACTACACGGTCCAGCCCGGCACGCTGCGGCCGCTGGCGCGGTCGGGGTTCGGCCGGCTCCTGCTGAGCGGCCACACGGACCACTCGATCCGCAGCATCGTCCGCCGGATCGACGCCGCGCGCGACGCCGGCGAGGAGAAGATCGACGTCGAGGAACTGCTGGCCAGCATCAACGAGATCCGCCGCAACGGCTATGCGATCTCCCACAACCTCATCACCCAGGGCGTCGGCATCATCGGCGTGCTGCTGCCTGAAACGCCGTTCCGGCGGATCTTCGCCATCGGCCTCGGGGGCCCCTCCGAACGCATTATCGCCGGCCGCGACAAGCACCTGGCTCTGCTGCGCGAGACCGTCGCCAAATTCTCCGAGATTTTGAAATAGCCGCACATAGGCCGATCCTGTGCATGTTCTTCACATATGAGAAAATATCTTCCTCACATGTGAAATGGTTGCGCAGCCAGCCCGCCCTGCGCCAGCCTTAAGCATGCCGCATGAGACGGCGTCGCTGAAGCTGAAGGGGCGGAAATGAGCCAGGCCGAGGACGTGGGCGTCGAGACCCACGGGCATGTCGCGGTGGTCGAAATTCGCCGCCCGCCGCATAACTTTTTCGACGTCGGGCTGATCACCGCGCTTGCCGAAGCCTTCGAGGACATCGACCGGCAGACCGAGCTTCGCGCCATCGTGCTGGCCGCCCAGGGCAGCTCGTTCTGCGCCGGCGCGGACTTCTCTCGCCCCTCCCCCACCGGCGGAGCGACCGGCGACCTCTATGGCGCCGCAGCGCGGCTCTTCGCGACCAAGAAGCCGATCATCGGGGCGATCCAGGGACCGGCGATCGGCGGCGGCCTGGGCCTGGCGCTGGTCCCTGACTTCCGCATCGTCGCGCCCGAGGCGCGGTTCGCGGCCAACTTTGTCAAGCTGGGCATCCACCCGGGCTTCGGCCTGACCCTCACTCTGCCGCGCCTCATCGGCCTGCAGAAGGCCGCGCAGCTGCTCTACACGGGCCGCCGCATCAACGGCGAGGAGGCCCTGGCCTGGGGCCTCGCCGACGGGATCGCCCCGAAGGAGGGCCTGCGCGAGGCCGCCCTGGCGCTGGCCTCCGAGATCGCCGAGGCCGCGCCGCTGGCGGTGATCGCCACCCGCGCCACCCTGCGCGACGGCCTGGTCGAGGCCTTCAAGGCCCGCACCGACCACGAGGGCGCCGAGCAGGCCAAGCTCTTTTCCACCCAGGACTATCGCGAAGGCGTGCGGTCGGTGGCCGAACGCCGGCCCGGCAATTTCGTCGGCGCCTGATCGCGCCCAGATTTTCAGGAGACCGCCTTGGAATTCGGCATCCGCGACGACGACCAGATGATCGTCGACAGCCTGACCGCCTTCGCCGGCGAGCAGCTGCGTCCCAACCTGCGCGCAGCCGAGGCCGCCCGCGCGCCCTCGCCCGAGGTCCGCGCCAGCTTCGCCGAACTGGGTTTCGAGGCGCTGGACGTGCCGGAGGCGGCCAATGGCGTCGGCCTCGGCATCCTCACCCGCGTGCTCGCCAACCGCACTTTGGGCCAGGCCGACGCCGGCGCGGCCCTGGCGCTCGACCGGCTGGGCCCGGCCGTCTACGTGCTCGACGCCTTCGGCGGCGCCGAGGCGGTCGCCCGCTTCGCCGGCCCGATCCTGGAGAACCCCGGGACGCGCGTCGCCCTCGTGGTCGAGGACGAGGATCGCGGGCTTTCCGAGGGCGGCAGGATCACCGGGACCGTTCCCTGGGCGCCGGTCGACCGCGCCGATCTGGTGGTCGGCCTTGGCCCTGCCAGCGCCTGGACAATGCAGGGCGGCGCCAAGGCCGAGCCGGTGAAGAGCATCGGCCTGCACGCCGCCGGCGCCAGCCGCCTGACGCTCGATGGGGTCGCCGCAGCCACTTGGACCGACCAGGCCGCCGCCGAGCTCGCTCTCGCCAAGACCCGCCTGTACTACGCCTCGCTGCTGGTCGGCGTGCTCTACGACTCCACCGAGTTCTCGCGCGCCTACGCCATGGAGCGTGTCGCCTTCGGCCAGCCGGTCGCCCACCACCAGGGCATGGCCTTCATGATCGTCGACATGTTCAACGCCGTGGAGCAGGTGCGCCTGCTGGTCGAGGACGCCGCGCGCCGCATCGAGGCGGGCCAGGACGGCCGCCAGCACGCCGCCGCCGCCTTCATCGAGGCGGTGGACGCCAGCCGCTACGTCGGGCCGAACGGGGTGCAGATCCTCGGCGGCCACGGCTTCATGCGCGATTTCCCGATGGAAAAGGCGATGCGCGAGACCCGCGCGCTCGGCCTGCTCGCCGGCGGGGTGGAGCGCGCCCGCGACGACGCCGCCGCCCTGGCCGACACCCTCGGCGACGCCTTCTGAAGAAAGCTTGCATCATGGAACTGCAGATCAGCCCGCAGCTGAAGAAGCTCGTCGAAGACGCCCGCGAATGGGGCGAGACCGAAGCCCGCCCCGCCGGCCTGGAGGCCGACCGCGCCGGCTCGCCCTTGCCCGTGGATCACCCCTACTTCCAGAAGTTCATCGACCGGGGCCGCAGCCGCGGCGAGCGCCTGGCGGCTGCCGAGCCGGCGCCGGAGGGCCGCGTCGCCCAGATGGTCGTGCTGGGCGAGGAGGACGCCTACTGGGACCGCGGCATGGGCGTGGCCTCCCCCGGCGCGGGCTTCCCATCCGGCATGGTCAACGCCGCCGGCACGCCCGAGCAGAAAGAGCGCTTCCTCGGTCCCTTCGCCCACCACACCACGCCGCACTGGGCGAGCTTCGCGCTGACCGAGCCCGGCGGCGGGTCGGACACCGCGGCCTTCCGCACTCACGCCCGCAAGACGGACAAGGGCTATGTGCTGAACGGCGCCAAGTGCTTCATCGGCAACGCCGCGCGCGCCGACTGGGTGCTGGTGCAGACCACGCTCGACCCCACCAAGGGCCGGGCCGCCCAGCGCGCCTTCTTCGTGGAGCGCAGCACGCCAGGCTTCACCGGCGTGAAGATCGAAAAGAAGATGGGCCTGCGCTCCTACGAGTCGGTCTCCTTCATCCTCGAGGATTGCGAGGTGCCGGCCGACCACCTGCTGGGCGGCGAGCGGCCCGAGCCGAAGAGCGGCGCGGCCGGCTCCGGCGCCTATGGCGCGACCATGGGGGCGCTGAACGCCACCCGCGTGGGCGTGGCCGCCAGCGCGCTCGGCGTGGCCCGCGCGGCCTATGACGAGGCGCGGCGCTTCGCCAAGGAGTCCGGGGCGATCAAGTCGTCCCGCATCCGAGACAAGCTGGAACTGATGCTGCGCAAGATCAGAGGCGCACGGCTGATGACCCTGCAGGCCGCCTGGATGGCCGACAACCGGCGCAGCAACATCCTGGAATCCTCGATGGCCAAGATCGTCACCGCCGAGGTCGCCCAGGAGACCGCAGCCCTCGGGATGGAGATCGTCGGCCTGGAGGCCGGCGCCGGCGACAACCTCGTCGAGAAGCTGTTCCGCGACGCCAAGGCGCTGAACATCGTCGAGGGCACGGGCCAGATCCAGCGGGTGATCATGGGCCGCAACCTGGTGGGACTGCCGCGTTAGACGGCGACAAGGGGGAGAAAGAGATGGCCGGGCTACCGAGCGCGCCGCCGCTCAGCTGGAAGACCCGGCTCCTCTACGCCTCCGGGGCCGCGGCCAACACGATCAAGCAACGCGGCCTCTCCCTCTTCCTCTTGATCTTCTACAACCAGGTGGTCGGCCTGCCGGCGCAGATGGTGGCCACCGCCATCATGATCGCGCTGATCTTCGACGCCTTCATGGACCCGACGGTCGGGCATATCTCCGACAACTTCCGCTCCCGCTGGGGGCGCAGGCATCCCTTCATGTACACCGCCGCCCTGCCGGTGGCGGTGGCCTTCGCCCTGATCTGGAACCCGCCGGAGGGTTGGTCGCAGGGGGCGATCTTCGCCTATATGCTGGCCTGCCTCCTGGTCATCCGGCTCTTCGATACCTTCTTCGAACTGCCCTCGACGGCGCTGCTGCCGGAGCTCGCCACCGACTACGACGAGCGGACCAAGCTCTTCGCCCTGCGCTCCTTCTTCGGCGCGACCGGCGGGCTCGTCATGACCCTGCTCGCCTACCAGATCTTCCTGAAGGAGAACCCGGACGGCACGGGCGGCGTGCTCGCCCGCGACGGCTACCTCGGCTACTCCCTGGCGGCCGGCGCGATCATCTTCACCCTGATACTGGTCTCCACGGCCGGCACCCACAGCCGCATCCCATACCTGTCGGCCCCGCCCAAGCGGCGGCTGACGGTGCGCGCGAGCGTCAGCGAGATCGCCGCCACCCTGGGCAATCGCTCGTTCCTGGTGCTGGCGATCGCCGGCATGTCCATCGCCGTCGCCTCGGGCGTGAAGGGGGCGATGGAGCTCTACTTCATGCTCTACCTCTGGGGCTTCGATCAGAACCAGCTCAGCATCCTGACCATCGCCGGGATGATCTGCACCTTCCTGGGCGTCGGCCTGGCGAGCCCGGTGGCCAAGTGGCTGGGCAAGAAGCGGGCGGCGATCTGGATGTTCGCCGGCGCGGTGATCACGGGCCTGGGCCCCATCTTCCTGCGCGCCATGGGCCTGATGCCGGCGAACGGCACCGACCTTCTCTTCTGGACCCTCTTCGTCAACACGGTGATCAACGACGGCATGGGCGTGATCGTCGGGATCATGGTGTCGGCGATGATCGCCGACGTGGTCGAGGACGCCCAGGTGCGCACCGGGCGCCGCTCCGAGGGCCTGCTGAACTCGGCCGACAACCTCTTCAAGAAGATCGTCTCCGGCGTCGGCGTCTTCGTGGCCGGCACTCTCTTGACCGTCGTGCACTTCCCCAAGGGCGCCAAGCGCGGCGAGGTCGATCCGGAGCTGATGCGCGAGCTGGCCCTGCTCTACGTGCCCACGAACCTCACCTTCTACATCATCGCCTTCACCCTCTTCTGGTTCTACCGGATCGACCGGACCAAGCATGAGGACAACCTCCGCACCCTGCGCGAGCGCGAGGCTGCGGAAGAGGCGGGCGAGGAACGCATCGCGGGAGCCGCGCCATGAGCGACGAGACGCCCATCCTCTACGCGGTGGAGGACCGGGTCTGCACCATCACCCTCAACCGGCCGGATCGGCTCAACGCCTGGACCCCGCAGATGGAGGCCGACTTCCGCGGCGCCATCGAACGCGCCTCGGCCGACGAAGCCGCGCGCGCCATCGTCGTCACCGGCGCCGGCCGCGCCTTCTGTGCTGGAGCGGATCTTGGCGGCGGCGGCCGGGCCAAGACCGAACTGACGCCCAGCGACGACGACTTCGACCAGCGCTACACCTACCTGTTGAAGACCCCCAAGCCGCTGATCGCGGCGATCAACGGCGCGGCGGTCGGCGTGGGCCTTTGCCTGACCCTCTACTGCGACCTGCGCTACGCCGCCGAGGGCGCCAAGCTCGGCACGGCCTTCGCCCGCCGCGGCCTGATCGCCGAGCATGGCGCCGCCTGGATGCTGCCGCGTCTGATCGGCCAGATGAACGCCATGGATCTGCTGCTCACCGGCCGCAACATCGACGCCGCCGAGGCCGAGCGCATGGGCCTGGTCCGCGCCCTGCCGGCGGACGGCTTCCTGGCGGCGGTCACCGCCCTCGCCCGCGTTCTGGCGGGCAACGCCTCGCCCCGCTCCCTGCGCATCATCAAGCAGCAGGTGCGCGAGGGCTTCCGCCAGACGCTCGCCGAAGCGGTGACCCTCGCCGACCGCGAACAGCTCGCGTCACTGGAGTCGGAGGATTTCCGTGAGGGCGTCCGGGCCTTCTTCGACAAGCGCCCGCCGGCGTTCACCGGCCGCTGAAGGAGGCCCGCCGATGTTCCAACCCGACCTTCTGAAGGGAAGGCGCATCCTGGTCACCGGCGGCGGCTCGGGCCTGGGGCGCAGCATGGGCCGGCGTTTCCTGGAACTCGGCGCCGAGCTCGCCATCTGCGGCCGCCGCGCCGAGGTGCTGGCCGAAGCCGCCGCCGGCTTCCGCAGGGACATCCCCGGCGCCAAGGTCTCCACCCACGTCGGCGACATCCGCACAGGCGAGGCCGTCGAGGCCTTGATGGAGGAGATCTGGGCCGACGGCCCGCTCGATATCCTCGTCAACAACGCCGCCGCCACCTTCATCGCCCAGACGCACAAGCTCTCGCACCGGGCGGCCGACGCCATCCTTGCGCCCACTCTGCACGGCGCGCTCTACTGCACCCTCGCCGCCGGCCGCCGCTGGATCGACGGCGGCCATCGGGGCGTCGTCCTGAGCATCCTTTCAACCTCGACCATCACCGGACGCGCCTTCACCGTACCGTCGGCGATGGCCAAGTCGGCGGTTCTCGCCATGACCAAAAGCCTGGCCGTGGAGTGGGGCCTGCGGGGAGTCCGCCTGCTCGCCATCGCCCCCGGCCCCTTCCCCACCGCCGGATCCAGCGCGCAGCTCGGCGGCGGGGATCGCTCAGGGGGCGGCAATTCGGCCAATCCGCTGGGCCGCTCCGGCCAGCATGGGGAACTCGCCGATCTCGCCAGCTTCCTGGTGTCCGACGGCGGCGGCTACATCAACGGCGAGATGGTGGTGATCGACGGCGGACAGCACCTTCGGACCTCCGGTGCGGAAGATCTAATCGGCTGGACGGACGAACAGTGGGCGGCTCGGCGCGAGCTTCGCTAGCTGCGCCGACCGCGCCCTCCGTGCTCAGTATACAGTGTCGGTCGGAAGTCCGAGCGCCAACGAGCCCGCGAACTGCGCCTGCGGGCCGGCTTGCAGCGGGTGGTAGCGGGCGCCCTGGATGTCGCGGAAACGGCGCTCCAGGCCAGCGGCGCGGTAGAAGCCGGCGCCGCCGGCGACCTCCATAGCCAGCGTCACGGCCTTGATGGCGTTTTCAGCCACCAGGGTGCACATCCTCCCCCTTTTGCCCCGGCCGCACTCTTCGGTGCGTGGCGGCACTGTCAGCGCATTCCCGCATAGCGTCAATATTCATTCTTGCTTGAATGAATATCTTCCCGGCCCGCAACGGCGCAGGCGCACGGCGCCGTCGGAATCTCAATCGTTGGGGTGAGCGCCGCCTGGGGGCCTTAGGGCAGCGTGGCGGCGATCGCGGCCTGGAAGGCTGCGGCGACCGGAGCTGTCAGCGCGCCCGAGACGCAGCGCATGTCGTCGCCCGGCGTATGGAAGAAGCGATGGCCGCCGTAGTGCCCGATGGCCGGCGAATAGCCCGCGGCGATGACGTTCACCAGTTCGCCGCCGGCGTGGGCCCTGTCGGCCGGATAGACGGCTTCCAGCCCGGTGACGCCGCGAAAGGCCGCGCGGGTGGTCTCCATCACGTCCGGCGTGGCGGTCAGCACGCGCTGGGAGTCGGCGCTCGGCAGCGGCAGCAGACCCAGGGCCAACTCATGCCAGTCCCGGGCCGCGGCGCTGGCGCCGATGTGGACCCACATGTGGGCGTCGCGCGGCTTTGGCGCCTTGTGGGCCAGGTACTCCTCGCCGCCGAGGTAGATGTATTCGTGCCCGCTGGTCGCGACGAACTCGAGGTTCACCGACGGTTTGGCGGCCGCCAGCCAGCGCGCCACCCACAGCCAGACCGCGACGCCCGAGCCCCGCTCGGCCGCGCAGGTGAACCACCCGGACCGGGGGGTCGAGACGATCAGTGTCTTGCCCGCCCCGCGATCGATGCGGGCGATGAGGTTGTAGGCCCCGCGCCGGCCCGCCGTTCCGTCGACGATGAGGGTCGCGGCTTCGCCGGCCCTGGAGGCCGCCAGGAAGGGTTCGGCGTCCTTCGGCGCCAGCAGCACGACCGGCCTCGGAAAACCCGGCGCCGAGGCGCTGACGTTGAGGCCGATCACCTCTCCCGTCGGCCCCGAGGTGACGATCATGGCGGCGGCGGCGCCCCGGCCGAGGACATCGGCGAGCGCGCGGGCCACCGCCGGCTCGGCGGTGGATACCCAGCGGCGCGACGGCAGTACGACAAGGGCGATGGCGCCTTCCAGGCCGCCAGGCGTGTCGCTCCGCTTCAGCGGCCCGGTGACGCCCCCAGGCCCGGTGGTCCTGACGATCGCCTGCGGAAAGACCTCGGCGCGGCGGTCGCCGACCGACAGGGTCGCGGTCCGCATCTCTGCGTAGGGGACCTCGAAGCCCTGCCGCTCGCACCGATAGCCGTAGCCGGCCAGTTCCTGCTCCAGCCACTCCCCGCTGGCCTGGTCCCCGGGGCCGCCCGCCGCCTTGACGCCGAAGTCGGCGAAGCGCTGCAGCACGCGCTCGAGCCAATCCGCATCGACCGCGGGCTCGGCGGAAGCGGCCCCCGCCGCCCCGGCCGGCGTCGCCGCGGCCACGCCGGCCCCGGCCAGAAGTCCCCGTCGCGACATGCCCATCTCACCCCTCGTGCTCATCGGAACCGCGCTCAGGCGAGCGCCGGCGACAACCGTCGCCACAGCTGCTGGTCGAAGTCGCGGTCGGCGGCGGCGTCGCCCATCCGCACGACGACCAGCCTGAGGCTCGGCGCGACATAGAGCTTGCGATCGAGGTGACCCAGGGCCGCCACCATGTCGGCCGGCGCGGCGGGTGTGAGCGGCCCCTCGAAGCGCTGCCCCATCGGCCGGACGCCATGGGCCCCGCCGTTCAGCCACCAAAGCCGCCCATAGGCCGGATTGGTCGGCGACCTTGCAAACATCGCGTCCAACTGCGCCTCCGAGACCACCCGCTGGCCGTCGGGCGCGCGGCCGCGATCCAGGACGATCTGGCCGAAGCGGGCGACGTCGCGCGGGCTGGTGACCAGGCCGGTCGGATTGCCGACATCCGCGAAGGCCGCGGGCCGCCTCCGCCACGCCGTTTCGCCCATCCCGGCCGGCGCGGTCAGCCAATCGCTGGTGATGGTCTCCAGCGTCTGCTTCGCGGCCGCGGCGAGCACCTGCTTGATCACGGCATAGGCGGGGGTGTTGTAGTGGAAGACGGTTCCGGCCGGCGCGGCGTGGGCGAGCTTGTCGTCGAGCCCGGAATTCATGTTGAGCAGGTGAACGATGCGGATCGCCTGCTCCTGGCGGGAGGCGGCCTTCGACCACCCTGCGCCGACGTATTCCGAGACCGGGGCTTCGACGTCGATCAGCCCCCGGTCCACCGCGATGGCCGCCAGCATCGCCACGAAGCTCTTCTGCTGGGAGGCCACGTCTTCAAGCAGCGCCCCGTCCGGCGTCCGTTCGTAGGCGAAGGCGCGGAACGGGCCGTCGCCCGCGGGGGCGGGCCAGTTATGCTCCGCCAGGATCTTGCCGCCCTGGACGATCAGCAGGCCCGTCGTTCTCTGCGACTGGGCGTAGTCCACCGCGGCCTGCAGGCCCACGGCTGCGGCGAAGGCGGGCGCCGGGGAAGCCGCCGGCGCCGCGCCAAGACCAGCGAGCACCCGCCGACGCGAGGGCCGGTGGGGTGTCACAAGAAGAACTCCTGGCCCGCGACGGCGACCCGCTCGCCGTCCGTTCCGACGGCAGGGAATTCCGTGGCCGGGTCGGCTCCCGCTGCCCCGCAGGTGTTCAACTGCGCGATCACATAGCCCTCCGTCGACCACGAGCTTGCCCCACCTCCATTAGGGAAGCCATGGCCCCGATCCAGACAAGGGTCGCCTGCCGGAGACGATGATCGATCCGGGCGATTTCCGCCCAACCCGCTGCTAGTCGACCGACAGCTCCGCGCGCATCGCCACCTGGCCATCGGGGTCTGACACCCAGAGTTTCAGGCCTCCGGGCGCGTCAGCCAGGTTGAGGTCGAAGGGCTGGCCGTCGAACACCGGCCGCTCGGCGCGGAAACGGAAGCCTTTGACCCTCGCGGCCGGCGCCTCGGCGAGAGCGTGATGCATGAGCAGGGTCGCAAGGTAGGGGCCCTGGACCACGAGGCCTGGATATCCTTCCTCGCCGGTGGCGTAGGGCCGGTCGTAGTGGATGCGGTGGCTGTTGAAGGTCAGGGCCGAGAAGCGGAAGAGCTGGGTCTCGTCCGCCATGCACCGGCGGCTGCGGCGGGACGGTGCGGGAGGCTCGGTCGGGCGCGCCGGCGCGGCGCCCGGCGCGGGGCGTCCGCGGTAGACGATGTCCTGCTCCTCGACGATGGCCGTGCGCCCGTCGGCCTCGACCAGGTGGCGCAGGGTGACGAACACCATGTCGCCGGAGGCGCCGCGCTTGGCCTGTACGTCCTGCACGGTGGAGGTCCTGCGGAGTACGGCGCCGTGCGGCAGGGGATGGTCGAAGGTGACCCGGCTGCCGGCCCACATGCGCCGTGGCAGGGCGACGGGCGGCAGCAGGCCGCCGCGTTTCGGATGGCCGTCGTGGTCGATCTCGGACTGCCGCGCCTGCGGCAGGAAGTAGAGCCAGTGGGCGAGCGGCGGAGCGGCCTCGGGCCAGGGGAACCCGGCCTGGTCGAGCAGGGCTGCAAGTCCCCGCAGCGGCGCCTCGCTGAGGACATCGTCGGCCGTCTCGCTGCGGCCGATCCAGGCGGAAAGATCATCCACTGATCCGGACTCCCTGTCGAAACGCGCTGGTCCAGCGGCCGCGCGAGGACGACGATCCCGCAGCTAAGGCGCCTCGATGGCGCCCGCCACCCCCAAATCGACGCCGAACCGATGGCGCTGCGCGGCCGGATAGGCCTAACTCAACGGCGCGAACGCCGGCTGCCCGACCGGCGAGGCTGGGGAGGACCGATGACCGAGACCTATCGCGACGCGTCCGCGCCGCTCGACGCGCGCGCCGCCGACCTCCTCTCGCGGCTGAGCCTGGAGGAGAAGGTGGCGCTGATGGGCGGGGCCAGTTCCTTCAGCCTCAACGCCATCGAGCGGCTGGGCGTGCCTTCGCTCTCCATGACCGACGGCCCCACCGGCGTGCGCTCGATCAAGGGCGAAGAGGCCACGGTCTTCCCCGTCGGGGTCGCGGTGGCCGCCACCTGGAACCCCGAAACCGCCCGCGCGGTGGCCGGCGCCATCGCCCGCGAGGCCCAGGCGCTGGGCGACCAGGTGGTGCTGGCGCCGACCATCAACATCATGCGCATCCCGACCTGGGGCCGGAACTTCGAGACCTATTCGGAGGACCCCTATCTCGCCGGCCGCATGGGGACGGCCTACGTCCAGGGCCTGCAGGCCGAGGGCGTCGGCGCCTCGCTGAAGCACTACGCCGCCAACAACCAGGAGCAGGAGCGCTTCCGCGTCGACGCCCGCATCGACGAGCGGACGCTGCGGGAAATCTACCTGGCGGCGTTCGAGATGGTGGTGCGCGAGGCCGACCCCTGGACGGTGATGGCCTCCTACAACAAGCTGAACGGGACCTACGCCTCGGAACACCGGCGTCTGCTCACCGGCATCCTGAAGGAGGAGTGGGGCTACGAGGGCATGGTGGTCTCCGACTGGAGCGCGGTGCGCTCCACCGCCCCTGCCGCCAACGCCGGCCTCGACCTGGAGATGCCGGGCCCGCCGCGCCGCTTCGGCGACAAGCTGCTGGCCGCGGCGCAGGCCGGCGAGGTGGCCGAGGCCCAGATCGACGACAACGCCCGGCGCGTGCTGCGGCTGATCCTGCGCAGCGGCCTCCTGGACGGACCGCGCCCGGCCGGGGAGCTGCGCACCCCCCGCCACCGCCGGATCGCCCTGGAAGCCGCCGCCGAGGGCATGGTGCTGCTGAAGAACGAGGGCGAGACCCTGCCCCTCCCCCGCACGGTGCGGCGGCTGGCGGTGATCGGCCCCAACGCCGTACGCTGCCTGCTGCAGGGCGGCGGCAGTTCGCAGGTGGTGACCGGCAAGTCGGCCTCGCCCGCGGAAGCCCTGCGCGCCCACCTCGGCGAGGCTGTGGAGGTGATCGAGGCGCAAGGGGTGGACAACGACATCGTCCCGCCGATCCCCGATCCCTGGCTCTTCAGCCCCGACGAGGCGCGCTCCGAAACAGGCCTGAGGGTGGAGTACTTCGCCTCGACGGACCTGTCCGGCGAGCCGCACACCATCGAAACCGAGCGCGGCTTCGTGCGCCGCGCCAGCCCCAACATCGCCAGCGCCACGCGGCCGGCCTACGGCTCGTTCCGCTGGAGCGGCGTCTTCTGGCCCGAGCTCTCTGGTGACTACGAATTCAGCGTCCGCTCCACCGGCGAGGCGACCTTGCGCCTCAACGGCGAAACCCTGATCTCCCCGGACGCGGAAGCCAGCGTCGATGTGTTCGACGTGGTGGGGATGCCGGCGCCGCGCCGCCTTGCGACCGCGCGGCTCGAGGCCGGCCGGCCCTACCGCCTGGCCATCGAGTGTGCGCCCCGGCTGCGGGGCTACGAATACCTCGGCCTTGGGGTGCGCAAACCCGTTGAGCCCATGGAAAAGGCCATCGAGGCCGCTCGCGGGGCCGACGCGGTGGTGCTGGTGACCGGTTCAGGGCTCACCACCGAGGCCGAGGGCTACGACCGCACCGACATCGACCTGCCCGGCCGCCAGGACGAGCTGGTGGAGGCGGTGCTGGCCGTCAATCCGAACACCGTGGTGGTGGTCAACGCCGGCTCGCCCATGGCCATGCCGTGGATCGCCAAGGCGCCGGCGGTGCTGCAGATGTGGCTGCCGGGCGAGACCGGCGCCGAGGCCCTGGCCCGGGTGCTGTTCGGCCAGATGGAGCCGGCCGGCCGGCTGCCGGTGAGCTTTCCGGCCCGCTTCGGCGACCACCCGGCGCACGCGCCGCAGAGCGATCCGCTCGAGGCGCCCTACGTCGAGGGCCTGGCCGTCGGCTACCGCCACTACGACCGCGCCGCCCCGCCGCTGTTCCCGTTCGGCCATGGCCTGGCCTACACCAGCTTCGAGCTCTCGGACCTGCAGGCGCCGACGCAAGCTCGGATCGGCGAGCCGGTGACCGTGCGGGTGAAGGTGCGCAACACCGGCGGGCGGCCCGGCAGCGAGGTGGTGCAGCTCTACGTCGCGCCCAAGGCCCCGCGCCTGCCGCGGCCGCTCAAGGAGCTGAAGGGCTTCGGCAAGCTTCAGCTGCCCCCAGGCGAGGTCGGCGAACTGGTCCTCCAGCTCGATGCGCGCGCGTTCGCCTGTTTCGACCCGGAGGCTGGCGCATGGACCACCGATCCAGGCGACTACGACCTGCTGGTCGGTCGCTCGGCCAGCGATATCCGGCTGCGGACCACCGTCCGCCTGTCGGACCGAGACGCCCCGAGCTGACTTCGCTCAAGCGATGATGTCGGGCGTCGCGAGGTCTTCCAGCCGGCTGATCTCGTCCTTCAGCGCCAGCTTCTGCTTCTTCAGGCGCGCGATCGTCATCAGGTCGGGCACGGGCATATGCGCCAGGGCCTCCACCGAGGCGCTGGCGTCGGCGTGCTGCTGGCGCAGGTCGATCAGCCGGGCCTCCAGCTCGGCCTGGGTGAACTCTGGAGTCTCGTCGTCCATCGGGGGCGCTTCTTTGCGGGACGGGGACAGTCTAGCTGATTTTCGCCGCCAGGGCGGCCAGTTCGGCCGCGCAGGGCGGGCCGCCCCAGGCCTCGGCGGCCGCGCGGAGCGCCTCGCGCCCGCCGCCCTGTCCCGCCGAGGGCGTCAGCGCCTCCAGGGTCTCCATCAGCACCCGCTCGGCGCGCAGCTCGGCGGCCTTCACGTCCTCGCGAAGGCCCTCCCGCGCGGCGTCGTCGACCGGCGGGCGGGCGGGCTTCAGTCGCCGGCGCGCCTCCCGCAGGGGACCGAGCACCTCGGCCTCCCAGGCCCGGGCGATCGCCGCCGCCCCGGCGAAGCCCGCCGCGTCTGGCGCGCGCCCCTGCCCGCCGGCCCAGGCCGCCCAGAGCAGGAAGGAGGTGTTGCGGCCGAATCGGTCCTGCAGCTCCAGGCAGGCCTCCGGAACGCCCGGGCGGGCGTAGGCCGCCAGCGTCCAGTCCCAGAGGCTCATCCGGGCTCGCCAGCCAGCGGACCGATGTCCTCGCCCCAGCGCTTCACCGGGGTCCAGGAGAGGCCGAAGAGGTCCAGCGCGCGTCCCACGGACTGGTCGACCATCTCCTCCAGAGTCGCGGGCCTGGCGTAGAAGGCCGGCAGCGGCGGAGCGATGACGGCGCCCATTTCGGCGAGCTTCACCATGGTGCGCAGGTGCCCCAGGTGCAGCGGCGTCTCGCGGACCATCAGCACCAGCGGGCGGCGCTCCTTCAGGGTGACGTCGGCCGCGCGGGTGAGGAGCGAGGAGGTCACGCCGCTGGCGATCTCGCTCATGGTGCGCACCGAGCAGGGGGCGATGATCATCCCCAGGGTACGGAACGAGCCGGAGGCGATCGCCGCGCCGACATCGGCGGCCTTGTAGGCCACGTCCCCTCGCGCCTGCACGTCGGCGACGCTCAGGGCCAGTTCCTGCGAGAGGGTGAGGGCCGCCGAACGGC
The DNA here is from genome assembly GCA_035627295.1 of Phenylobacterium sp. Taxonomy (GTDB): domain Bacteria; phylum Pseudomonadota; class Alphaproteobacteria; order Caulobacterales; family Caulobacteraceae; genus Phenylobacterium. The sequence continues at coordinate 23,502 of DASPLZ010000314.1, forward strand.
TGACCACCAGGTGGCTCTCGACGCCAAGTTCACGGCAGGCGTCCAGCACCCTAAGGCCATAGGCCGCGCCGCTGGCGCCCGACACCCCCACCACCAGGCGCTGTTTTTCAGCCGTCACCAACCGTCCTCACGCCGCAGGTTCCAATCCCGGATTGCAAACATATGTGATCTGACAGGTCCGCGCAGCGGGTGTTCACTTCGCAGCGCACAAAGAAGGAGGCACGACCACATGGCCGTTGAAGCCCGTATCCGTGAACTGGGAACGCGTCACGAGACCCTCGATCGCGCGCTCCAGGAGGAAATGAGGCGACCGGCCGCGGACGACGTCCGGGTCCGCGAGCTGAAGCGACAGAAGCTCAAGCTTAAGGAAGAAATCGAGGGACTGCGGGCCAAGGCCCACTAGCCCTCCAGGCGCCGACCGCTCGCCGCCGGCGGTCCGGCGGCGAGCGACGGCCAACCTCAGTTTTCGACGCCTTCGTCTTCCGGCGTCGCGTCCTCGTAGGCGTCCGCATCGACGGCGCCGGTTTCGGCCGCCGGGCGAAGGGTGTCGCCCTCGGGCTCGACCACGCCGCGCTTGGCGTCGTCCTTGGCTTTCTTGTCGGCGGCCTTCTTCACCACCGCGTCCAGTTCCAGTTGGGTGGAAAGGCCCAGGGTCACCGGGTCGACCGGCTTGATGTTGGCCGAGTTCCAGTGGGTGCGGTCGCGCACGCTGTCGATGGTGGCCTTGGTGGTGCCGAGCAGCTTGGCGATCTGGCTGTCGGGCACTTCCGGGTGGTTGCGCACGAACCAGGCGATGGCGTCGGGCCGGTCCTGGCGGCGCGAGACGGGCGTGTAGCGCGGCTGCTTCTTGGTCGGCTTCAAGAGTTCGGCGTGGCGGCTCTTCTGGGCCGTCATGCGGTACTTCGGATCGTTCTGCGCCTTGTCGAGCTCCTCGCGCGACAGCTGGCCGTTGGCGATCGGGTCGGCGCCGCGGATGTCGCGCGCCACCTCGCCGTCGGCGATGCCGCGCACCTCCAGGGGGTGCAGGCCGCAGAAGTCGGCGATCTGCTCGAAGGTGAGCGAGGAATTGTCGACCAGCCAGACGGCGGTCGCCTTGGGCATCAGGATTTCGGTCATCGGCGGGTTCCAGAAACAACGGCGCCCGGCCTTGCGGCCGGGCGAGGGGTTAGTCGAGGCCACATATAGGCGCTTTTGCGCGGTGAGAAAACGCTGTTCAGAATCGATCCTCGCCGAGGAGGTCCTTCAGTCGCCGCGCATCCTTCGGCGCGGCCGTGCCGATGTCGTTGTCGAAGTAGGCGTAGACGTCGCAGCCCTTCCGCCGCCAGCCCCGCACCATCTTTGCCAGGTCCTCCAGCGCCGCCTCGCCATAGCGCCCGTAGTAGCGCCCGCCCGGCCCGTGCCCGCGCCAGTAGACGAAATCCGCCGTCGCCCGCATCGGCGCCGGCGCATGATGATGGTCGGAGAGGCAGAGCGCGGCGTTGTGGCGCGCCAGCAGCTCGAACACCGCCTCGTCGTACCAGCTGGGGTGGCGGAATTCGATCACATGCCGGCAGCGCTTCGGCAGCCAGCCGAGGAACCTCTCCAGCCGTTCGTCGTCCCGCTTCAGCGACGGCGGCAGCTGCACGAGGGCCGGGCCCTCCGCCTCGCCCAGCCCGCGCATGCGCCCGAACACCAGGTCGATGGAGTCCTCGCAATCGGCCAGCCGCTTCATGTGGCTGATGTAGCGGCTGACCTTCCAGGCGAAGACGAAGCCCTCGGGCGCGCCCGCGGCCCAGCCGGCCACCGCCTTCTCCGTCGGCAGGCGATAGAAGCTGCCGTTGATCTCGGCGGTGTTGAACTGGGTGGCGTAGTAGGCGAGCCGGTCCTTCAGCTTCAGGTCGTCCGGATAGAACGGCCCCTTCCACTCCTTGTAGATCCAGCCTGAACAGCCGATGCGCAGCTCGCTCATGCGAGCGGTACGCGGCGGCGGCTGCGAAGTTCCGGCGGCCAGGCCTTGCGTCCTTCGAGACGCCCGCTTCGCGGCTCCTCAGGATGACGACCTCAGTACAAATCTAGTCATGGTGAGGAGCGCGGCACGCGCGTCTCGAACCACGCACAATCTCACGGCTTCAGCATCACCTTGCCGACGTGCGCGCCGCCTTCGAGATAGGCGTGCGCCTGAGCCGCCTCCTCCAGCGGGAAGACCTTGTCGATCTGCGGCTTCACCTTGCCGGCTTCGATCCACGGCCAGACCACCCGCTCGACCTCGGCGGCAAGCCGCGCCTTCTCGTCGGCGTCGCGCGGGCGCAGGGTGGAGCCGGTGATGGTGGCGCGCTTCTGCATGAGCCGGCCGATGCTGAAGCTGACATCGCCCCCGGCCTGCGCGGCGATATAGACCAGCCGCCCGCCCGTCTTCAGCACCGAAAGGTTCTTGGCGAAATAGTCGCCCCCGACCATGTCGAGGATCACGTCGGCGCCGCCCTCGGCCTTCA
>DASPLZ010000315.1:0-2144 GCA_035627295.1 Phenylobacterium sp.
GGGCCAAGGGCCTGCGTCTCGCGCCGAGTCGCAGCGACCCGCGAGGCCGTATCGTGATTGTCGAGCCCGCCCGCCATGGCCGTTGAGAAACCCGTCCGCGTCCTCGCCGTCGCCAACCAGAAGGGCGGCGTCGGCAAGACCACCACCGCCATCAACCTCGGCACGGCGCTCGCCGCCGTCGGCGAGCGGGTGCTGCTGATTGACGCCGACCCGCAGGGCAACGCCTCCACCGGCCTCGGCGTCGGCCGCCACATGCGGCGCAAGACCGTCTATGACGTGCTCACCGGCGAGTGCCGCCTGGACGAGGCGATCGTCGAGACCAGCCTGCCGGGCCTGCACCTCTCGCCCGGGGATGCGGACCTCTCCGGCGTCGAGCTGGAGATCGGCCAGCAGCCGCGCCGCTCCTTCAAGCTGCGCGACGCGCTCGCCCCGTTCCGCGCCTCGGGCGAGTACAGCTACGTGCTGATCGACTGCCCCCCGTCGCTGAACCTGCTCACCGTCAACGCCATGGCCGCCGCCGATGCGGTGATCGTGCCCCTGCAGTGCGAGTTCTTCGCCCTGGAGGGCCTCAGCCAGCTGATGCGCACCGTCGACCTGGTGCGCGGCAGCCTCAACCCGACGCTGGAGATCCAGGGGGTGGTGCTGACCATGTACGACCGCAGGAACAGCCTTTCCGAGCATGTGGCGCGGGACGTGCGCTCGCACTTCGGCGAGACGGTCTACGCCACGGTCATCCCGCGCAACGTGCGGGTCTCGGAGGCCCCCTCCTTCGGCAAGCCGGCCCTGGTCTATGACCTGAAGTGCGCCGGCTCCCAGGCCTATCTGAAGCTGGCCCGCGAGGTGGTGGCCCGCGAACGGGCGAGGCTGGCGGCATGAGCGAGACCGAACACCGCCGCGGCCTCGGCCGCGGCCTTTCCGCCCTGCTCGGCGAGATCGACCCGCCCCGCACCGCCGCCGCCGACCCGCCGGGCCGACGCGAGACGCCCATCGAGCTGATCAAGGCCAATCCGGACCAGCCGCGCCGCCGCTTCGTCGAGGCGGACATGGACGAGCTGGTGGCCTCCATCCAGGAAAAGGGCGTCCTGCAGCCGATCCTGGTGCGTCCCGACCCGGCCGGCGGCCCGGGGTTCGAGATCGTCGCCGGCGAGCGCCGCTGGCGCGCGGCGCAGCGGGCGGGCCTGCTCTCCCTGCCGACCGTGATCCGCGAGCTGACCGACCAGCAGGTGCTGGAGATCGGGATTGTCGAAAACGTCCAGCGGGCGGACCTCTCGCCGCTGGAAGAGGCCATGGGCTACCGCGCCCTGATGGAGCGCTTCGGCCGCACCCAGGAGGCCATCGCCCAGACGGTCGGCAAGAGCCGCAGCCATGTGGCCAACACCATGCGCCTGCTCAGCCTGCCGGAGGTGGTGCAGACCCATCTGGCCGAAGGGCGCCTGACCGCCGGCCACGCCCGCGCCATCGCCGCCGCGCCCGATCCCGCCGCCCTGGCGCAGGACGTGGTGGCCCGCGGCCTTTCCGTGCGCCAGGCCGAGGCGCTGGCCCGGCGTGGGCCGCCTTCCAAGCCGCCTTCGCGACCGGCCTCTAGCGGCAAGGACACCGATACCCGAGCGCTCGAGGAGGATCTGGCCGAAGTCCTCGGGCTGAAGGTCGAGATCGCCGACCGCGGAGGACACGGCGAGATTCGCCTGCAGTACGAGACGCTCGAGCAACTCGACGACCTCTGCCGCCGGCTGACGCAGGTTCCTCGATAAGACCCATAAGGGTCTTGATCCAAGACGGACTACAGGCCGAGGCGTCGCGCCCGGCCGGCGATCTGCATGGCCAGCCGCTCGGCGATCAGCCAGTCCGGCGATCCCGTCTGCTTGCAGGCACGGTCGGCGCCCAGCACCTCGGGCTGGATGACGTCGAGCTCGGCCAGCGACCAGCTTCGCGCCTGCCGCAGGAACTCCCGCTCCTGTTTCCAGAAGACGCCGGAAGCCTTGGCCGCCTCCTGCAATCCCGCGCCATTGGCCGCCAGGGTGAGCGTGCGGCGCAGGCGGCCCAGGTGCATGCCGATGGCGCGCACGGCGGCCGGCCCCTGCTCGCCCTCGGCGGCGGCGCGGCGCAGGCCGGCGCGGGCGGCGGCCAGGCGGGCGCCGAAGGCG
>DASPLZ010000316.1:0-6570 GCA_035627295.1 Phenylobacterium sp.
CCGACCCGCATCTGGCCGCCGGTCACCTGCAGCCCGGCCAGCACGACCATCGCCGCCAGCCCGAGGTTCAGCACCACCGCCTGCACGCCGTTCAGCACCTGCAGCGAGGTGTTGGCCTTCACCGACGCCTGGGCGTAGCCGGTCATGGCCTGCTCGTAGTCGCGGGTGACGCGCTCTTCGGAGCCGAAGGTCTTGATGGTCTCGTAGTTGATGAGCGCGTCCACCGCGAGGCCGGCGGCGCGGCTGTCGGCCTCGTTCAGCTCGCGCCGGTGGGCGATGCGCCAGTTGGTGATGCGGAAGGTGATCACGGTGTAGATCACCACGGTCGCCACCGCGACTGCGGCGAAGCGCCAGTTGTAGCGGCTGGCCAGCACATAGGCCGCCATGGCCAGCTCGAGCGCCGTCGGGCCGAGGTTGAAGACCACGCTGCGCAAGAGGAAGTCGGTGGAGCGGGCGCCGCGGTCGATGATCCGGGAGAGCGCGCCGGTCTGCTTGCCCTGGTGATAGTCGATGGAGAGCGACAGCGAGTGGCCGAAGGTCTCCATGGCCGAGCGCGCCAGGGCCATCTGCGAGACCGGCGTGAAGACGATATCGCGCAGGTAGGGGGCGACGCTGGCCAGGAACCGCAAGGCCACGAAGGCGCCGCCAAGGGTCAGGAACACCGCGCCGAGCGCGCCCTGCCCGTGGGGGCCCTCCGCCAGGGCGTTGACGGCGTCGCCGAGGAAGACCGGGGCGTTCACCCCGGCCCACTTGCCGAGGATCACCAGGCCGATGGCGAGGACCAGGCGCGTGCGCAGCCCCTCCGCCCGCGAGCGCAGGACCAGCCGGCCAAGGTCGGCCATCGAAGTCCAGAAGCTGAACTTCACCCCGGGCGGGGCGATGGCGCCCGGCTGGGCGAAGCGGCGGACGCCGCCGGGATGGGAATAGGCCATGCGGTTCGCCCTCAGCCCATCAGCAGGGTGGTCTGCACCCCGCCGCCGGGGGTCAGCCAGTCGATGCGCCAGCGGCCGTCCTGCCGCTCCGTGCGCATGGGCTCAGCCAGGGCGGGCGGCTGGGCGTCGATGGTGAAGGCCGCCTGCTGGGCCGGGTTCGCCTCGCTGGAGAGCGCCACCACATGGCCGCCGGGCGTCAGCGGCTGGGCCAGGGTGACGCTCAGGCGGCCATCGGCGCCGCTGCGGGCCTGCATGGCCGGGCGGCCGTCGACCGAGATGGCCACCGGCGTCTCGGGCCGCACCTGGCCGGAGACGATCACCGCCCCGCCGGCGTCGAAGTCCAGCGCCGTAAGGCCTCCGGCGGGCGGGCCGGCGAGCAGGCGCGCCCCCGCCCCGGCGCGCAGCTGCCAGACGCGGCCTTCGGGAGTGAGCAGCAGGTAGCCCTCGGACTGGATGGCGCGGCCCTCCAGCTCCATCGCCAGGCCGTAGATCGCCGGCGCCGGTTCCTCGGCCAGGGTGGCGGTCCAGCGGCCGGTGGCGTCGGTGGCGGCGGCCAGGCGCGCGCCGCTCGGCGAGGTCAGGCCCACCTGCGCGCCGGGCGCGGCCGTGCCGGTCAGGGTCACGCCGCCGGGGCTCCAGACCCCGCCCGTCACCAGCGGCGGCGAGAGATAGCCGGCCGGTCCCGCGGCGGTGGACGCGGCCGGCGCCTTGGCCGCCGGGGCGCGGTCGCAGGCCGCATTGGCTGCCATCAGCGCCATGCCCAGGATGCCGAACAAAGCTCGAATCACGGCGTTCTTGAAACTCCCGCCCCCGCGGCCTAGCTAATTGGACCTTTCGAGCGGCGCGGCAAGAGCGCCGCCCCTCTCCCGGAGAATAAGAATGAGCGGCGAGGCCGCCCCCCTGAATCGTGTCTGCGTCTACTGCGGATCCTCCAACAACGCCGACCCGCAGCTTCTGGCCGATGCGGCTGAGCTCGGCCGCGCCCTGGCGGCTGAGAAGCTCGGCCTCGTCTACGGCGGCGGCGGCGTCGGGCTGATGGGCGCCTGCGCCCAGGCCGCGCACGACGCCGGCGGCCAGGTGCTGGGCATCATCCCCGAGTTCCTAGTGGGCCGCGAGCGGCCGCTCTCCAAGGTCGAAACCATCGTCGTGCAGAACATGCACGAGCGGAAGATGATGATGTATGAGCGCTCGGACGGCTTCGTGGTGTTGCCGGGCGGCATCGGCACGCTGGAGGAGATCATCGAGCTCCTCTCCTGGCGCCGGCTCGACCTGCACGCCAAGCCGATCGTCTTCTATAGCCCCGGCGGCTTCTGGGACCCGCTGTTCGCGCTCCTGCGGCACATCGTCGACGCCAACCTGACGCCGCCGGACTTCCTGAAGACCTACCGTATAGCCGAGCGCGTGGCGGACATCATCCCGGCCCTGTGCGGCATGCCCGAGCCGACGACCGTGGCGCCGGAAACCACCGAGGTGGCCTGACCCATGTTTTTCCCTCCCCCTTGTGGGGAGGGTGGGCCGCCGAAGGCGGGTCGGGTGGGGATTGCTGACTCACCGCCGTGCCGCCGATCGGCCGCAGCCCCACCCGTCTCGCGGCTACGCCGCGATCCACTCTCCCCACAAGGGAGAGGGAACCCTAGCCGCCGACCTTGTCTCTGAATCCGTTCACGATCGGGTAGCGCCGGTCGCGGCCGAAGGCGCGGCCGCCGATCTTGACGCCGGGCGCCGCCTGCCGGCGCTTGTATTCGGCGGTGTAGAGCAGGCGCTGGACGCGTTCGACGGTCTCGGGGCGGTGGCCTTCGGCGACCAGCTCGTCGAGCGTGGCCTCGCGCTCCACCAATCCGTTGAGGATGGCGTCGAGTTCGGCGTAGGGGGGCAGGCTGTCCTGGTCGGTCTGGTCGGGGCGTAGTTCCGCGGACGGCGGCTTGGTGAGGATGCGCGTCGGGATCGGGGCCTTGGCGACGCCGAACGGGTCGTGGGCGTTGCGCCACTCGCAGACGGCGTAGATGTCGGTCTTGTAGATGTCCTTCACGACGTTGTAGCCGCCGTTCATGTCGCCGTAGAGGGTGGCGTAGCCGACCGCCATCTCCGACTTGTTGCCGTTGGTGAGGGCCATCAGGCCGAGCTTGTTGGAGAGCGCCATCCAGACCAGCCCCCGGGTGCGAGCCTGGATGTTTTCCTCGGTGATGTCCGGCGGACGCCCTTCGAACAGCGGGGCCAGCATGGCGTTGAAGGCCTGCACGGCCGGCTCGATGTCGATGCTGTCGATCCTGACGCCCAGCGCCCTGGCGACGCCCTCGGCGTCCTCCAGGCTTTCGCGGCTGGTGTATTTCGACGGCATCATGAAGCAGCGGACGTTCTCGGGGCCGAGCGCATCGGCCGCCACCGTGGCGCTGATCGCGGAGTCCACACCACCGGAAAGGCCAAGCAATACGCCGGGAAAGCCGGATTTCTTCACGTAGTCCCGCAGGCCCAGGACCATGGCGCGGTAGACCTCCTCCGGCCCGGTCGGCCAGGACGTCACCACGCCGTCGATGCAGCGCCAGCCGGCCCCGTCCCGCTCATAGGTGAGCAGCCGCAGGTCCTCCTCGAACATCGGCTGGGCCGAGCAGACCTCGCCCTTGGCCGACAGCGCGAAGGAGCCGCCGTCGAACACCAGCTCGTCCTGGCCGCCGATCTGGTTGGTGTAGACCATCGGCAGGCCGGTCTCGGCGACGCGCGCCTTGGCCACCACCATGCGCTCGTCGTCGGCGGTGCGGCGGTAGGGCGAGCCGTTGGGCACCAGGAGGATCTCCGCGCCCTTGGCCTTCAGGTCGGCGCAGACGCGGTGGGACCAGATGTCCTCGCAGATCGGGGCGCCGACCTTCACCCCCTTGATGTCGAAGACCTCGGGGCCGAGCCCGGGGGTGAACACCCGCTTCTCGTCGAAGACGCCGTAGTTGGGCAGGTCGCACTTGAAGGCGATGCCCTTCAGCACCCCGTCGGCCAGAAAAGCCAGCGCGTTGTGGGGCTTGAGCGCCCGATCCTCAGCCGGCCAGATGACGCCGATCAAGGCCGCGCCGCCGTCGGCGGTCATCGGCGCCAGGCGTTCGGCGGCCTCCTTGCACTCGCGCCAGAGCGCCGGCTTCAGCGCCAGGTCCTCCGGCGGATAGCCGGTGATGAAAAGCTCACTGAAGAGGGCGATGTCCGCGCCCCCCGCCCGCGCCTTGGCGTAGAGCTCGCGCGCCAGCTTCTCGTTGGCGGCGATGGCGCCGACGGTGGGATTGGCCTGGACGGAGGCGATGACGAGGCGGTCGGTCATGCGGCGGTATGTAACCAGCGCCGCACGCCGGGGCTAGGTTCCCCTATCCACGCTCCGCTTATCCTCGCGGGGATGAGCGGAAAGGAGCGCGAGTCCTCAGTCGTCCCGATGCACCCGCTCGCGGCGCTCGTGGCGTTCCTGGGCTTCCAGGCTGAGCGTGGCGATGGGGCGGGCTTCCAGCCGGCCGACGCCGATCGGCTCACCGGTTTCCTCGCAGTAGCCGTAGGAGCCGTCGTCGATGCGGCGCAGGGCCTCGTCGATCTTGGCGATCAGCTTACGCTGGCGGTCGCGGGTGCGCAGTTCGAGAGACCGGTCGGTCTCCGACGAGGCGCGATCAGCGATGTCGGCGTGGTTTTCAGTTTCGGATTGAAGATGGCCCACGGTTTCGCGAGATTCGCGGAGGATATCTTCTTTCCAGCTCAGCAGCTTTTTTCGGAAGTACTCGAGCTGCCGCTCGTTCATAAACTCTTCGTCTTCCGACGGACGGTACTCAGACGGCTCAAGCACGGCAATCGATGCAGCCATAGACGCCTCACGCCCCACTACTAATCGCCCCTACGAGGCGGCGCTTATAGCAAAACGGCTTGGGCGATCAACGCACCCTTGCGTGGCAGGCGATTAGGCCGCAGCGCGGGTCTCCAATTTGGCGAGTTCGACGGCGGCGCGCGTCTCGATCTCATCGAGCACCAGTTGCAGCGGCGCCTCGCCCACCGCCTCACGCTGCTCGCGCAGCGCCTGCTTCAGGCTGAGCACCGCATCGCGGGTCATGCGGCCTTCCAGAAGGGCGAGCTTGATCTCATCCAGCCGGTCCAGCAGGCGGCTGGAGCGGCGCACCTGGCGGCGGCGGCGTTCGAGCGGGCCGCCGATGTCCTGCAGCGCCAGCAGCGCATCCACCGAGACCACGCCGGCCACGCCCCCGGCGCGGGCGGTCTGGGCGACGCCGCCCGCCGCGCCCATTCCCGACACCTTGAAGCCGCCCGCCGGCGCGCCGCGCGCGGCGCCGGTGGGGGCGGCCTGGCCGGGACCGTGGGTCTGACCGATCTTCATGGCCGCAACTGTCCGCCTTGCATGCTTGAGGCATGGTTAATGCCGGGCAGTTTTTGCCGCCCGCCGCCACCCTTCCTGGTCCCGGCCCCCAGGCGACTGATTCGACTGGAGAATTTCGGCGTCGCGCTTGGCATGGCCGTCGCATTGCCCCTCCCGACGCGTATCGTTCAGTTCCCGGAGCCGCCATGCGCCGCCTCTTCGCCCTCCTCGCCGCCGCCTCGGTGCTGGCCGCCACGCCGGCGATGGCCGGGTCGCGGATCAAGGACATCGTCGAGTTCGAGGGCGTGCGGTCGAACATGCTCGTCGGCTACGGCCTGGTGGTGGGCCTCAACGGCACGGGCGACTCGCTGCGCAACGCCCCCTTCACCCGCCAGAGCATGGAGGCCATGCTCGAGCGGCTGGGCGTCAACACCCGCGACGCCAACATGAACACCAAGAACGCCGCGGCGGTGATGGTCACCGCCAAGCTGCCAGCCTTCGCCGCGGCCGGCTCGCCGATCGACGTCTCGGTCTCGGCGCTGGGCGACGCCAAGAGCCTGCTCGGCGGGACGCTGCTGGTCACCCCGCTGATGGGCGCCAACGGCGAGGCCTTCGCAGTGGCTCAAGGCACGGTGCAGACCGGCGCGGTCTCCGCCTCCGGCGCCTCGGGCTCCAGCGTCACCAAGGGCGTGCCGACCGCCGGGCGCATCGCCGGCGGGGCGCTGGTGGAGCGCGAGATCGGCTTTCAGCTGGCCAACATGACCCAGATGCGCATGACCCTGCGCAACCCGGACTTCACCACCGCCCGGCGCATCGCCGCGGTGATCAACGCCAAGTACCCGAAGACCGCCTGGGCCGAGAACCCGACCATCGTTGTCGTGCAACCGCCGCAGGGCGCGGACCTCGTCACCTTCATCACCCGCATCGAGAGCCTGGAGGTGGAGCCCGACAGCCCCGCCAAGGTGGTGATCGACGAGGTGGCCGGCGTGGTGGTGGTCGGCGAGAACGTACGGCTCTCCACCGTCGCGGTTCAGCAAGGCAACCTGACCATCTCGGTGCAGGAGACCCCGGCGGTGAGCCAGCCGGCGCCCTTCAGCCAGGGGCAGACCGCCGTCGTGCCGCAGTCCGACGTGACGGTGGAGGAAGAGACCGGCCGGCAGTTCATCCAGGTCAAGCAGGGCTCGTCGCTGCAGAGCCTGGTGACGGCGCTGAACGCCCTCGGAGTCACCCCGCGCGACATGATCTCGATCCTGCAGACCATCAAGGCCGCCGGCGCCCTGCAGGCCGACATCGAGGTCATGTGATGGCCGACCT